>JAFYDR010000285.1 GCA_017544725.1 Kiritimatiellia bacterium | reverse complement strand
AGCAACCAGAGGTTGCAGTGACGGATGGGAGGGACGCGCTCCGTCGCGTCCGGTTGTGTAACGACAACGCCCGCGAAATCGACAAGTTATTCCCCATGAATGTTCCCGCGCATGGTGCGGGCGGGGAGCTTGCCTGTAACTTCGGACCGCCAGAGGCGGCAGTGACGAGTGACGAAAAATAAAGAATGAAGGTAGCGGAAAGAACCGCTAATGACGAATAATGGACGAAGGAAAGCGATCACTCGTCCCTTTTGTCATTTCCGTCCTTTATGTCCCTTCCCCCGCCTTTCAGTTTCCTGCTTATCCGGCTTACCCAGCTTACCCGCCCGGCGGTGTGGTCGCCTCGCGTTTTACCTTGCGCGACGGGCTTTTTTCTTGCTATAATTAAATTCTCCTTGGGTATGCATGACCCAAGGTATGCTGGACTGGAACAAATGGGGATTACCATCACTTTAAAATGGGACTATCGGGATGAGGGGAATGGGTTACGGGATAAGTTTCGTTGCTTTGGCTGTGCAGACATTACTGGTGGCATTCGCTTGGGGTGACATCCCCGGTTTTCAGGTCGCTTCGCCTGTCTGGCCTGAAGGTGAGTCTAAAACCGCCAATGCATTCTTCTTGTTCTCTTGCACATTCCAAGCGCACAAGGGCGATGCGGTAAAACTCCGCGCCACAGCCGGATATGACTACAAGGCCAACCTGAATGGCGAGTTCGCGGGATTCGGTCCGGCGCGAGCAGCTCCCGGATTCTTTCGCGTCGATGAATGGACGCTCACGCCGAAGGATGGCGAAAACGTTTTGGAGATCCAGGTTGCCGGGTACAACTGTGAGAATTTCTACCTGCCGTCCCAGTCCCCGTTTTTACAGGCGGAACTGCTGATCGGCGGAAAAGTCGTGGCTGCAACAGGAACGGACGGTTTCAAGGCGTTTGCCACGCCTAGGCTTCGTAAAGTCCCCCGCTTCTCCTACCAGCGGACGTATTCCGAGGTTTATCGTCTGCCGTACACCAAAGGAGCGGCGTTGTCGCTTGAGAGACGGTCTCCCGTCAAGCTCCTTCCACGCGAATGGGCCTATCCAGATTTCGCCATTGTCAGATCCGTTCCCTTGTCGCGAGTACGGACGCAACGCGATCCTGAGGCGGAGTTGCTGACGCCTCGCTTTATCGCCAATGGTCCCTCGAACTTCCAATGTTTTCCCGTTGCCGAATTGGAGGACAATCCGTATTTCGAGATGCAGCGACAGAAGGTTGTCGAACGCGGCGAACCGAAACCAGATGCGGACGGCACCTGCCGACTCGGCAACTGCGAGGGCGTGGTGTATGGACTCGACTGCGTACGGAGCGGATTCTTCGGACTTCATGTGGAAGCGAAGTCCCCCACGACCATCTACCTCGTGTTTGACGAGATTTTGCAGGAGAACGGAGACGTCGGTTTCATCAGAACTGATACCGTCGGCACGTTGACTTGGCATCTTGACGCACCGGGAGAGTACGCACTAGAATCGTTTGAACCGTATGGTTGCAGATATCTACGTATCCTGTCGCTAGGCGGCGAAGCGCGTGTGAAACCTCCATTCGTACGGACATACGAATCGCCGTGTACCGTACGCGCCAAATTCAAGAGTTCCGATCCTGCGCTGGAGAAAATCTTCGAGGCGGCTCGGGCAAGCTATGTTGCAAATGCCGCCGATTGCCTGACGGATTGTCCAACGCGGGAACGCGGCGGTTGGCTCGGCGACACGTTCTTCACCGGACGCGCGAGCTGCTGGTTAACTGGAAGCGGACGCAACGAACGACTTTTCCTGAAGAACTTCGTCATGCCGGAATCCTTCAATTCCCCTGAATCGTGCAGGGGGCTTGTTCCGGCGGTCTGGCCCTGCGATCTGATGACGATGGCTTGCTTCATCCCGACTTACGACATGTGGTTGATTGGCGAACTGGAGGAATGTGCACAACGGGACGAGGCGAATGAACTGGTACGAGAGTTTTGCCCGAAAGTGGAGGGTATCTTGGAATGTCTGGCCCGTTACCGGAATGCCGATGGCCTCTTGCAACGGCTTCCCGCTTGGGTGTTTATTGAATGGAGCGAGGCGAACGGTCTGGTGCAGGATGTGAACTACCCGGCGAACATGCTCTACGCATGGTCGCTGGATGCGGTCGCGCGGATGTACGGACGTAAAGACCTGACGAACGAGGCAGAACAGATTCGCGAGAAAGTCCGCAAGCAAAGTTTCACGGGAAAATGGTTCTGTGACAACGCCGTGATTTCCGGTTCGGACGGAAGCGCGAAACTCTCCGGACGGCAGACGGAAGTTTGCCAGTATTTCGCATTCTTTACTGGGACGGCAACGCCGCAGACGCATCCGGAACTGTACCGTACTTTGCTGGACGACTTCGGTCCAAACAGGGTTCAGCGGGGGCTTTATCCTGAAGTTTCCCCAGCGAACTTCCTCTTCGGGACCTTGCTGCGGATGGAGTTGCTCTCGCGTGAGAGACGCTCGAAACAAATCTACGAGGAGATTCGCGACTATTTCCTACGCATGGCTGAAAAGACCGGATCACTGTGGGAAAACTCCACGCCCAAAGCGAGTTGCTGCCACGGGTTTGCGTCAATTGCGGCAGAATACTTGTATCGTGACATTCTAGGTGTGCGATTGATCGATCGCAAGGGCAAGCGTATCCGGGTGGATCCAGCCAAGGATATTCCACTGGACTGGTGCGAAGGATCGGTTCCCCTCTCGGAAGACGCGGTGGCAGAGGTGTCGTGGCGACGTAAACCCGAAGGCGGGATTTCAGTCAGTTGTAAGTTACCGAACGGATGGCAAGCGGATTGAGCGGATGGCATGGAAAAAGGAGGCGATAGATGAAGACAATGAAGGGCGGTTTCGAGTTCCGGGTGCTGAAAATACAGGCTCTTGTTAATCACTTTTTTTCATGGCTGTTTCGTGGAAACGTCTCTTCCGTTGCTACCGTGGCAAGCGCCCCCGTCCTGCGTCTCTGTGCGAGATTCTTGGTGGTCTTTCTGGCGGCGGGTTTCATCTGCGCCGAGGAAGTTCCGATTGGTGATCTGGATATCTCCAAGACAACGCAGACATGGCGCGAACCCGCACGGGACTTCAATCTCTTCGGGCGTCGTATGGCCGTGGCGGGAAAAGAGTACCTTGCCGGTATGGCGACACACGCACCTTCTGAACTGTATGTACAGCTGAACGGCGCGGAACGGTTCCAAGCGTCGGTGGCAATCGATGACACAAGCGACCATCCCGATAATCGTGCGATCTTCCAGCTTGTCGCGGACGGTGTATTGCTATGGCAGAGTCCGCCGGTTGGACGCGGACAAGCCCCCATCGATGTGGATGTGCCGGTGAAGGGATACAAGACATTGTTGTTGCGCGTCGATCCCGGTACGGACGGAGAGACTGGCGACCATGCGGACTGGCTGAATGCGAAGTTCATCACTTCCTCCGAAAAGAAGCCTGAGGCGTTGGATTCGCAACGCTGGCGTTTCGCGTGGTTGTCGCTTCTGGATGCCTCGTTCGTTTCGCCGTCTGACGCAGTTGTCACGAACGCCGTCCAGATCGGCGGTCAGTCATATCCGGACTGCGTGACATGGAAAGGGAATGCGCGTCTTTTTGTCATTCGCGGATCGGCGACCGAGTTCCTCGGCAAGGTTGCGGTTGCGGATGGCTCATCTGGAAAAACGTGCTTTGAGATTTGCGGGAACGGTGGCGTGTTATGGTCCAGTGGCGAGATGCGGGCTGGCGATGCGCCGAAGGAGTTCCACGTCAACTTGGTCGATAGCCCCGAATTCCAGCTCCGCTCGATGGGCGATGCGGAATGCCGAGCCACTTGGTTCTCGACGGGGTTCCCGCTAAAGGGAAAGGTCTTGCCAATAGCGACCTACGATCCGGCGTCGTATGAAACATTGGCGGACTGGGAAAATCCGCGCACCTATCGAATCGGGACGGAGGCACCGGCCGCAACGATGTACTCGACCGACACCGCGCGACACGCGCGCCGTTTCACCTGTCGCGAGGATTCGCCCTTCTTCCAGTCGCTCGACGGACAGTGGCAGTTCCATTGGGTTGCGACCGCCGATCAGGAGGTGGAGGGATTCGAACGTCCCGAACTTGATTTCGCAGAGTGGAAGACCGTGCCTATACCAAGTTGTTCGGAAGTGTTGGGATACGGTACGCCGCTCTACTACGATGGCGGCAGGTATCTGTACGACGATCCTCCGTTCGTCACACGCGAACCACCGGAGAACTTCACCATGTTCCGCGAACGTAACGCGGTAAGCCAGTACCGGCGCGTGTTCGAGGTTCCGCCCGAATGGGAAGGGCGCGACATTTTTCTCCACTTCGACGGCTTCGCTTCCGCCATTCATGTCTGGCTGAATGGAGAGAAGCTCGGCTATGCAGAGGACGGACGACAAGGGGCGGTCTTCAACGTGACCCGTCTCGTGAAGCGCGACGTACCCAATCTGCTGGCTGTCTCCTGTTACCGCATGACCGACGCCACCTACATGGAGGAGCAGGATTTCTGGCATCTCTCCGGCATTTACCGCTCCGTCTTCCTGACAGCGCGTCCGACGATTCGTGTTCGCGATTTCTTCCTGCACACCACACCGCAGGTCGCGGGCGGGTATGACGGCGACTGGAATTTGCGGATCGATGCAGAACTGAATCAGGCGGCAGGATGTACGCTCGCCGCAGAACTGCTCCCCTTCAGCTTCGGCGGCAGCTCGGCAAGAGCAAGCGCGGAGTCCGTCGGCAACCGTGTCTCCATCACGCTTTCCGTGAGAAAGCCACGCCTGTGGTCGGCTGAACAACCCAATCTCTACACGCTGGTGATGGTGTTGAAAGATGCAGGAGGTAAGGTGCTGGAAGCGATTCCGCAGCGCGTCGGTTTCCGTACCATCGAACGGACAGGCGGTCAGATTCTTGTGAATGGTGCGCCGGTCCTGATCAAGGGTGTAAACCGTCACGAAATGGATCCCTACAGCGGATACGCGGTCAGCCTTGAACGGATGCGCGAGGATATCCTGCTGATGAAGCGCAACAACATCAATGCCGTTCGTACCAGTCATTATCCCAACGACCCGCGCTGGTACGACCTTTGTGACGAATACGGACTGTACGTGATGGACGAGGCGAATCTGGAGGCGAATCTGGAGAACGCGCGCAATCCCGTCGTCGATCCCAACTATCGCGATGCGGCAATCTACCGCGACATCGGCATGGTCGAGCGCGACAAGAACCATCCATCCGTCATCTTCTGGTCGCTCGGCAACGAAAACAACATCGACTCGGATTTCTTCGGGCAGGCGTACCACTGGATTCACAACCGCGATCCCGACCGCCCGATTCAAAATCAGCGCAATGGTCCGAAAGATCTGGTGGATAATATGTACACGCCCGTTCGTGATGTGCTGGTTTACGGCGAAATACGGAATCAGCCGATTCCCATGATTCTCTGCGAATACTCCCACGCAATGGGAAATTCCAGCGGGAATTTGGCGGACTACTGGAAGGCCTTCTATGCATACCCGAACCTGCAGGGCGGGTTTATCTGGGACTTCGTTGATCAGGGACTCGCGAAACCGATCCCATCCAGTCATGTCCGTCACGGCATGGCGACGAACTTCTGGGCATTCGGCGGCGACTACGGAGATTTCCCGCATTCCGGAAATTTCAACTGCAATGGTCTGGTGCAACCGGATCGTCGCGAGACCCCGCAGATGGCGGAGGTGCGTTACTGCTACCAGAATTTCCGCGTTTTGGACAAGGATGTGATGCAAGGACGTTTCATCATCGAAAACCGTTCTTTCTTCACCAACGCCAAGGAGTTCTCCTGCTACTGGACCTACGAAGAGAACGGCGAAGTCGTCGCCAAGGGAAAACTTGGCAAGCTCGACATCCCACCCCAGCACAGTCGCGAGGTCGCGTTGACACTCTCGATGGTACGCAAGCCCGGTTACATCGCCCGCGTCAGTACGTGGAACTTCACCTTCGAGACCACGCGACGAACGGCGTGGGCCGAAAAAGGATTCGTTGTGGCGCGCGATCAGATCGTCGTGCCAACGGAACCGATCTCCGTCGCCGACGAGGAAAGTGCCGTCAGCAGTCGCCCGCTGGAAGTGAAGGAGGAGGCGGATTCCTACCTCGCTACGGGAAACCGCTTCGCGGTGAAGATCGGCAAAAAGAGCGGTTGCATCGAGTCGTGGAAGTGGGACGGAAACGAAATCCTGATCGCACCGTTCGTACCCTCGTTCTGGCGAGCGCCGACCGACAACGACAAGGGGAACGGAATGCCCGAACGGCAGTCCATCTGGCGAAAGGCAGAGGAAAAGTATCAGGTCTCCCAGATCAGTACGCGCCGCGAAGTTGACGGCACGTGGAGTGTCCGCGCCAAACTCGCCTTCCCGTCCGCCGGAGAGAGTACGGTCGAGTTGGCGTACACCTTCACGCACACGGGAAAGATCCGTGTGATGTACACCCTTTCGCCGAAAGGGGAGAACCTGCAACCGATTCCGCGTATCGGGATGGCTACGCAGATTCCCCAGAAGTACGGCCATGTGGATTGGCTCGGACGCGGACCGCAGGAAAACTATGCGGACCGTCGTGCTGCCGCCTTCTACGGTAAGTACTCGTTACCCGCATCGGAGTTCTTCTTCCCGTATGTCGTTTCTCAAGAGACCGGCAACCGCAGTGACGTCTATTGGGTTTCCTTTGCCGATGCCACTGGGAAAGAAGGAGTGAAGGTGACGGGAGATCCACGCATCAATTTCAGCGTTCTGCCATATACTGTGGCGGAACTCTCCCAGCGGAAACATCCGTGGGAACTGATACCGACCGGCAACTGGGTGATCCACATCGACTTCGGTCAGATGGGACTGGCTGGTGAAGACAGTTGGGGTGCGCGTCCTTGGGACGAATACTCCCTTCCCGCCTCCCACGAATACCGCTACAACTTCACCCTCGAACCGCTATGATCATTGGACAACTTTTAGCTGTCGGCTGAGATACTTTCGGTTCTTCCAAGAAAAATGTGGAAAGCCGCCGTCCCGGTGGCAATGGTATGAACGATACAGCCGCCGAGACGGCGGCTCTCCATAGCGGTAAGCGCCTTGCCCGCGCCGTGCGCGGGAATGTTCATGGAGATGACTTTCGTTTCGGGCAACATGGACGTTGCCCTTCGCGCAGCCCCGTAGGGGCGACACAGGCATAGGCGGGGGTGTAACCCCCGCATTATGGATTGCAACCCACCAAGCCGCGTAGCGGCGACACAGGGCAGCAAGGCCGCCAGTGATGAATGACGAGTGCCGAGAGGGTGCATATCTCGTGTCCCATGTCGCGTGTCGTTCGATAAGACGGCGAAGCAGTCACCACAACGTTCTTGTCATCGAATGTTGTGTCACCGCTACGCGGCTATTTCGTATGGGCGGCGTTACCGGGGGTTACGCTTCACCCACCCCCGTCTGTTTCTGTATCGCCGCTACGCGGCTATTCGTCATTCGTCACTCATCACTGCCGCCTCTGGCGGCCCGAAGTTATAGGCAGGTGCTCCGCCCACGCTGTGCGAAGTATTCATGGGAATAACTTTCGACAAGCCCCGAAGGGGCGAAGATACACAGACGGGGCAAGCGCCGCCTCCGAAATCAAGCAACGGCCAGTTAACCCTGAAAGGGCGGCAGAAAGCGGCGTGGCATGACGAGTTACGGTAGATTGTTCTGTCTCCCCTTCAGGGCTAAACGGTCGCGACAAGTGTACCCCCGTTCGATTACAATCGATAGCTACCGATGACACGCAACAAACGTCATGCGACATATCGGGTTGGACTGGCGAGGCTGGTAGCCTTTCTTTCATTCTTTCATTCGTCACTCGTCATTGGCGGCTCCGCCGCCTCCATTCTTCATTTTTCTCTCTTCATTCTTCATTGGTTACGCAGTAACCACCCGTTTAGCCAGCCGGCGACGCGCTCGAGTGCGGAAAGGAGAACTGAACGGGGCGTGGCGAGATTCACCCGAAGGAATGATGAGTCCTTCGGCTCGCCATAAATTGCCCCTTCGGAGAACTTGACTTTCGCCTCGTCTTCCAACCGCCGTGTCAGTTCGTTGGAGGGAATGCCGAACGCGCTAGCATCGACCCACGCCAGATACGTCGCCTCCAGCGTCGCGACGCGAAGACGCGGAATCCGCTCATGGACGAATTTGAGAAATACTTCATAGTTGTCACGCAGATACGGACAGAGTTCGTCCAACCAATCTTCGCAGTGTTCCCACGCCGTCATCGCCGCAAGGAATCCGAACGGATTGAGATGCTCGGTTCCATGCATGATTTGCGTGTGGTGAATTCGCGAGCGGATCGCGGGGTCTGCGCAGATGATTGCAGCCGTTTGTAATCCGGCAAGGTTGAATGCCTTGGAGGCAGACCAGAACGTGACGGATGTATCTCGGAAGGTATCCGAAAGAGAGGCGAGCGGTATGTGTCGCGAACCGGGCAACTGAAGATCGGCGTGAATCTCATCGCTCGCCAAAAACACCCCGTGCCGCAAACAAATCTCACCGGCGGTACGAAGCTCGTCTTCCCTCCATGCCCGTCCTGCGGGATTGTGCGGGTTGCTGAGAAGAAAGAGTTTGGCGGCGGGGTCCGATGCCTTCTTTTCCAAATCGTCAAAATCCATCTCGTAAGTGAAGTCACCTTTTGCACCGGGATGCGCAGGAACACGCCGAAGAGGATTCTCCAGAATCTCACACCCCTGATTACGGATCGTGGGAAAGAAGGCGTTGTAAACAGGCGTCTGGATAATCACCTTCTCCCCCGGCTTGCAGAAGGCGCGAACGACGGCGGAAATGGCAGGAATCACGCTGATGGAATCGAGAACCGAAGCAGGATCGATCGTCCACCCGTGCCGCCGTACAAGCCAACGCGCAAGGCTCTCATGCCAAGAAGCGGGCGGCAAGGCATATCCGAGAAAACCATGCTCGACACGGCGCTTCAAGGCATCAAGAATCGCAGGGGCACTACGGAAATCCATATCCGCCACCCAGAGAGGCAAGACGTCCTTGTCCGCAAGGAGGTCCCACTTTACGCAATCCGTTCCGCGTCGGGGAACGAAGGTATCAAAATCATATTTCATAACACGCCCAATATACCATGAATTCCCTAGAAACGAAAGGGGCACATCCGCGTTTTTCGCCGTCGTCTTTTGAAAATGAAAACAACAGAAACAACTTATAAACAACTTGTCTTTAGAGCGCGGGCTAACTCGCCCGCGTAGCACACGGCGACAATCATCTGGTGTCACTGCCCCGTTGCCTTTGTAGAATCGACGATTGGGGCGTAGGAATATTCATGAGAATAACTTGGAAAACTGCCACATCTCGTCATTCGTCACTCGTCATTCGTCACAACTTCGCAAAGCGAAGTTGGCTTGGCGGATACTGTCTATACCACCGGGGGTTACGCTTCGCTCACCCCGTCTGTATAGTTGCCGCCCCTTCAGGGCTTCCGTAACCATGCCATCGCACCTCCTGTCGGTTTCGACGACGGGGGCATCGTCATTACGCGGCGGACGCGACGGAGCGCGTCCCTCCCATTCGTCATTCGTCCATCACCTGTTCCCCTTGGCACGGTTGTGCGTTTTGCAAAGCATCTGGCAGTTTGAGGCATCGGTCGCGCCGCCTTTTGACCACGCTGTCACATGGTCGGCATCCATTTCGTCGAATGACCATATACGGCTAGCGTTCGATTCGTGACCGACCGCGCAGAGCGGGCAGTTGGAGACGCCGCGACTTCGTGCATCCTCTGTCTGCTTGGCGTAAGCCGCCTTTGCCGTCTTCCTATCGAACACGCGCACATTGAGGAGCTTCGTGTCCGCCTCAGCACCAAGCACATACTCGAACACACCGCGCTTCGCCGTCACGCAGTCGTCGTCCAGCAGTTCCTCCACGCGCTTCCACACCTTGTCGGCGTTGTAGGCGTTCGCATGGAACCGCTCGTACAGTTCGCCCCACTCCAGTCCGCACATCTCGTCCTTCACGCCCTTGAACGTCCCGTCGATCCAGTCGATGATGCTCGTGAAGTATGCTTTGATCTCCCCGCAGTCCGCATCGGCGATGTGCCTGCCCATGTACTTTTCGATGTTTTCCTTCCCCCGCGCGACCCAAGAGAGTGCCGTTTCCAGCACGTCCTGACGCCGCTCGTTGCCCCTGACGTAGTTCT
>JAFYDR010000284.1 GCA_017544725.1 Kiritimatiellia bacterium | reverse complement strand
CTTGTCGTGACCGTTTGATCCTTCTAACCTTGTCGAAAGTTATCTCAATGAATGTTCCTGCGTGGCGCAGGCGGAGAAGCTTGCCCATAACTTGTCGCTATAGAGAGCCGTCGTCTCGGCGGCTGTATCGTTCACATCATTGCTGCCGGAACGGCGGATCTCCATATTACCGCCCGCGCTTTGCGCGGGGATATTCATGTGGAAAACTACCACATCTCGTCACTCGTCATTCGTCACTCGTCACTTCTTCGCGTAGCGAAGTTGTTGGTTTCATTTTCAAAAGACGACGGTGAATTACACAGATGCGTTCAGCCGTGATGTGCGCTGTAATGTGCGCTTGACCGGGCTGGTCGGTTTTGCTATTCTCATTCTTACGTTTCATTTCTTGAAAAAGTAAGGATCACGAAAGGTGGGTTTATGAAGAGTTCTAGACGTTCATTTCTGAAGGGTGCGGGAGCGGCTGTTGCCCTTCCTTGGCTTGATTTGCGGGCGCAGGGTGTTGCCGCGCCGAGCGAGCGAATCAACGTGGCGTGTTGCGGAATCGGATTCCAGGGCGCATGGGATGTGGAAGAGATGGCGAAGACCGGTCTCGTCAACATCGTCGCGCTTTGCGATACGCACTTGGGTGCGGATTTCACCGCGAAGATTCTCAAGAAGTACCCGAACGCGAAACGCTACAAGGATTTCCGCAAGATGTTCGACGAGTTGGGGAATCAGATCGACGCGGTGACTGCCGGTGTTCCTGACCATTCCCATTTCCCGATCGCGATGATGGCGATGAAACTCGGCAAGGGCATCTACACGGAAAAGCCGATGGGGCACACCTTCCGCGAGATCGGAATCATGATGGCGGCGGCAGCGAAGTACAAGGTCGCCACCCAGATGGGTAACCAGGGACACTCGCGCGAGGCGTACTTCCAGTTCCGCGATCTGGTGCGCAAGGGGATCATCAAAGATGTCACGAAGATCGTCGCGCACATGAACTCCAGCCGTCGCTGGCACAAGTGGAAGGGGAATGTCACCTCGTTGCGTGCCGCGATGCCGTTGCCGGAAGGACTGGACTGGGATACATGGCTGGGCACCGTTCCGTTCCATGCCTATCACCGCGACTACGTGCAGGGTGATTGGCGTTGCTGGTACGACTTTGGAAACGGCGCACTGGGCGACTGGGGTGCGCACATCTTCGACACCGCTCACGAGTTCCTGCGTCTCGGTATGCCGGAGGGAGTCGATGTACTCCACATGGACGGACATAGCGATTTCGTCTTCCCGATGAACTGCACGCTGAAGTTCAAATTCGGTGCGCTCCCGGATCGTCGTGCGGTCGATCTCTACTGGTACGAGGGACAGAAGAACATTCCTGAACTGCCGACGGGCTTTACCGGTTCGGAAGCTGCCGCCGATGTGCCGAAACCGGGCGGTGGCTCCTCCGCCGTCGCGAAACTCAATCCCGGCAAGGAAATCTATCTGGCGGACGGAACGGTGCTGAAGGGTGCTTCGCACGCGAGCACGCTCTCGTATGTTGGTCGCCCCGACAAGCTCAACGACTTCCAGCGTCCGATCGAGAATCACCACAAGAACTTTGTTCGTGCCGTCAAGGGCGAGGTCGAGCGCTGCAACTCCGACTTCTCCGTCGCTGGTCCGCTCAGCCAGGTGCTCTGCCTTGGCTGTATCGCGCAACGGCTGAACACGAATATCCGGTTCGATCCGAAGACGCAGCAGATCATCGGCAATGCAACCGCGAACAATTTGTTGGCGGGACCGCCTCCGCGCAAGGGCTGGGAACAGTTCTACGTGGTGTAGCGGGGACGGCGAAGCCGCCAGCTGAGAAGCGGGGCGGCAAGCCGCCAGTGAAGAATGAAAAGAGAAAAATGAAGAATGAAAGGGCGGCGTGTCGCGTGTCGTTTGTCGCGTGTCATCGGTAACTTTCTGTCGCCCTTTCAGGGCTAACGTGCCTTTACTTGATTCCGGGGGCGGCGCTACGCTTGCCCCCGTCTGTTTACTGTCGCCCTTTCGGGGCTTGTCGATAACTTCGTAGGGCGGCGAAGCCGCCCAGCTGAGAAGCGGGGAAGCTGAGATGCTGAGAAGTAAGTAACCAGAGGTTGCAGTGACGAATGGGAGGGACGCGCTCCGTCGCGTCCGCTTGTGTAACGGCGACGCTCCCGTCGTCGAAACCGACAAGTTATCTCCATGAACGTTCCCGCGCGCGGCGCGGGCGAGGCGCTTGTCTATAACTTCGTTGTGCGAAGTAGTGACGAATGACGAGAGACGGAATTAAGTGGGCTTCGCCCTAAGTGAGCCTTCGGCTCTAAATGGGGCTTCGTCCCGAAGTGACTTAGCTCGAAGGACACTTAGTCGCGTAGCGGCACTTAGTCCCGCAGGGACACTTAGCCACGCAGTGGCACTTAATCAGAACCCTTTTCGGGGTGAAACTTATGCCTTGTTATCGGTTCTAGATTTTGCTATACTGTATCACTCAATTTTTTTAGCAACCCTTACAAGGAGAAAGTGCAGGTATGAGTAAGCAGGTGAAGAAGGTGGGAATTCTGACGGCAGGTGGTCTCGCGCCATGCTTGAGTTCCGCAATCGGTTTTTTGATCGATGAGTATAGCCGGGTTGCGCCCGATGTGGAGATTATCGGCTACATCAACGGGTACAAGGGATTGCTCAAGGGCGAGAGCATCAGCGTGACGCCTGAAGTCCGTAAGCACGCACTCTATTTGACAGAGCATGGCGGCAGTCCGTTGGGGAACAGCCGCGTGAAGCTCACGAACAAGAAGGACTGCGAGAAGCGCGGTCTGGTGAAGGAAGGCGAGGATCCGCAGAAGGTCGCCGCCGAACAGTTGGTGAAGGACGGGGTGGATGTGTTGCACACGATCGGTGGCGACGATACGAACACGGCTGCCGCCGAACTGGCCGCATATCTCGCAGAGAACAACTATGGGCTGACAGTGGTCGGATTGCCCAAGACGATTGACAACGATGTCTATCCGATTCGTCAGTCGTTTGGCGCATGGACGGCCGCCGAGATGGGTGCCTCGTACTTCGCCCATGTGGTGAAGGAGAATACGGCGAATCCTCGCATGTTGATTGTGCATGAGGTGATGGGGCGCAACTGCGGGTGGCTTACAGCTGCGACCGCCGTCGCTTACCGCAAGCTGCTGGACACGCAGCACTGGCTTCCCGAGTTCGGCGCGACGCGCGAACGCGAAGAGATTCATGCGGTTTACATTCCTGAGATGCCTTTTGATGCCCAGACCGAGGCCGAGCGTCTTCGTAAGGTGATGGACAAAAATGATTGTGTCAACATCTTCGTCTCCGAGGGTGCTTGCGTGCCGACCATCATCAAGGAGCTGGAAGCCAAGGGCGAGGAGGTTCCCCGCGACGCTTTCGGACATCCTCGGCTCGACAAGGTGAACGTCGGCGCTTGGTTCGCCAAGCAGTTCGGCGAGATGCTCGGCGCGGAAAAGACGATGGTACAGAAGAGCGGCTACTACAGCCGCGCGTCGGCACCGATTCAGAAGGATCTGGAATTGATCCAGTCCTGCGCGAAGAAGGCGGTCGAATGCGCACTTGCCGGTATCGGCGGCGTGATCGGTCAGGACGAGAACCAGAACGATGAGATTCGCGCTTGCGAGTTCCCGCGTATCAAGGGCGGGAAGCCGTTTGACGTGAACACGGCTTGGTTCCAGGATTTGCTCACCGCAATTGGACAGAAGTAAGGAGTTGGATATGGTTGCATCAGTCAAAAAGGAATTGCCGCACGCATCAATTATCGAGCTGGATTTTACGGCGTTGCCCGGACAGAAAATGTTGCTCGACATCTGCAAGAAACGGCTCGCGCAGGAAGGCGTCAAGCTCGATCAGCTGACCGCTGCCCGTTACTTGAACGAGAAGACGTTCGCTCAGGGGTTCTCCTCGCTCTGTGAGGCGCAGGGAAAGCAGACCGTCGATGTGCCGACTGTCGTCGCAGAATGTCAGGAGGCTTTCTGCGAGCAGATCGGAGATGCGATGACGAAGCTACCTACTGGATTCCTCACGTTTCTGGACGGTTTGCTGGCGAACGAGAAGGTGCATGTCGTGTTGCTGACCCATGCGGAGAAGGACAAGGTCCTGGAGGCGTTGGGTGAGGAGCGCGTTAAGCCGAATCTGTCGGTGATGCACTATGTGAGCGACCATTACGCTTCGCTCACTTGGGAGGTGTTGCGTCGCGTTTGCCGTACGGACAAACTCTTCGAGCGTTTGACGCTGGCGGTTATGGGATCGGGGTTGTCAACCCGTTCCGCCGTCACGGCATCGATGTCCATCATCGCGAAGATCTGCCCTGAAACCGCCTATCAGGATTTCACGGGTAGCGATCTCCGCATCGAGGAGTTCAGCGATTCTATTTTGCCGCAGGCGTTTGATCTCCTGCGCCTGTAAACAGGTTTCGTTTCGGCGGCATCCGGAAACGGTTGCCGCCTTTTTCCGTTTTGTGTACTGCGAGGAGGATGCTTATGGATGGGATTGACAGGCTTCGCAAAATCGTTCGGACGT
Source organism: Kiritimatiellia bacterium (assembly GCA_017544725.1). GTDB lineage: Bacteria > Verrucomicrobiota > Kiritimatiellia > RFP12 > UBA1067 > RGIG8368. The sequence goes on along the minus strand of JAFYDR010000284.1, from coordinate 6,586 downwards.
TACGTGCGCCGGGAGGATGTCCGTGGGATCGTGAACAGACGTTGAAGACGCTTAAGCCGTGTCTATTGGAGGAAACCTACGAACTCCTCCACGCCATTGACACGGGAAACGAGCAGGATCATCTGGAGGAGTTGGGCGACGTGCTACTCCAGATTGTCTTTCAGTGCGACATCCGCGAGAGTGAAGGGAAGTTCACGCTGGACGATGTAGCCAATGCTGTGGCGGATAAGATGGTTCGTCGGCATCCGCATGTGTTCGGAGATGTGAAGGTAGATAATGTCTCGCAGGTTCTTCGGAACTGGGAAAACATCAAGAAAGGCGAGACGCACGGCAATCCCGAACGCTCGGCACTGGACGGCGTTCCCCCGACGTTGCCCGCGCTGTTGAAGGCGCAGCGCGTCCAGCAGAAGGCCGCCCGCGTGGGATTCGATTGGAAGGATTCTTCCGGTGCGCTGGAAAAGATGGAAGAGGAGTTGGCGGAGGTGAAGGAGGCTGTCGCTGAACAAGATCAGGCGCATATCGAAGAGGAGATCGGCGACCTCTTCTTCGCCATCGTCAATACCTGCCGCTTCCTCAATGTTCAGGCGGAGGAGTCGCTGACGGCTGCAACACGTAAATTCGAGACGCGTTTTCGGGCGGTCGAAGCGGAGGTCAGGCGGCAGGGGAAAGAGATGAAGAACTGTACGCTGGCGGAACTCGACGCGATTTGGGATCAGGTGAAAGACGCGCAACGGAAACAGGACGGGAACCAGCCTTGAACGGAAAACCGACTGGACAGCGTAAACAGGGAGAGGCTCCCGTAAAAAAGCGGTTCTTTACCCAAACGGAGTTGCAGGCGATTGGTCTCGTGATCGCCCTATTCCTCTTCGGATTGCTCGTGTACTGTTTTCGGACGTGGTAGGTTGATGTTGTTTCGGAACTATGAAACCGATTTCGTATGTGATTTGGGATTGGAACGGTACGTTGCTGGACGACGTACGAGCGGCTTGCCGTGCGTTCAATACGCTGTTGACGCGTCGCGGGGTACCGACACTCTCGCTGGAACGTTACCGGGAAATCTTCGGTTTCCCAGTCCGCGACTTTTACCGATCCGCTGGAATCAAGTTGGAATTGGAGGACTGGGATCGGTTGGCTGAAGAATACCACGAGCTGTACCTGTCGGACGAGAGTTCAGAACTTGCCGACGGTGCGTTCGCATTGTTGCGGAAGTGGCGGAGTCTAGGTATCGGGCAATCGATCGTGACAGTTTCGGAACAGACGATTGTCGATAGCCAGATACAACGGTTCGGCATTCGCGAGGAACTGGATCAGGTCATTGGTGTCTCCAATCTGCATGGTGCTTCGAAACGCGATCTCGTTCATGGTTTTCTGGACTCGTTGCCGATTCCGTCCGCAGAGGTCGTGATGGTGGGGGATTCCCTGCACGACGCGGAAATTGCACGGGAAGCGGAGGTGCAGTGCGTCCTCGTCGCGTCTGGTCATCAGTCGCGGTCCCGACTGGAAATCGCCGGATTTCCTGTCTATGCAAATCTCGCATCATGGGCGAGTGCAGTTTCGCAAGAGAGGTGAGCGGAAGAGCCCCGTTTTATCTTCGCAGGGAATATGGGCAAGAATGTCCACACGCGGAACAGGGTAACTGTGTGAAAAGGCGTAAAGTCGAATTTAGGAAGCTGAAAACAAAAAACGCGCACCCCGTTGATCTTATTTGGGTTGCGCATCTGCGAGGTGGTGGGCAATACTGGACTCGGACCAGTGACCCCTACCGTGTGAAGGTAATGCTCTAACCAACTGAGCTAATTGCCCCTATCCAAAGAGGGAGTAACCTCGTAAAAAACGAAATTTATTATAGCGATTTTTCCAGGTGCGGTCAAGCGCAAGATTTCAGATTTTTTGGGTGTACCTTTTCCCATAACTTCGTTGCGCGAAGTCGCTAGACGCGGTAGTGACGAGTGACAGGCGGCGTTAGCCGCCAGTGGGAAGGGCAACGTCCCTGGTGCCCAACTTAACACGCATAACCAGCCTAACACGCTTAACTGGCTGGTGGTCAGCAGCGACAGTTGCCACACAATACGGCTTTGACGGATTCATGGAAAGAGGTTATACTAACCTTTTCATTTCAAACCAAAAGGATGTGAGTTATGAAAAAGGTCTTGTTCTGTCTTTTGTCCGCCAGTGCGCTCATCTTCGGCTGCGTCACTTCGTCTGTTCCTTCCAATGCTTCGATGAAGGTGGGGTCTTACAATATCCGACTCCAGCCGGGTGACAAGGGAACGCCCAATGCATGGGATGAACGGAAAGCGGACTTGGTGAATCTGCTTCGCAAGCTCGATTTGGATGCGTTCGGGTTGCAGGAAGTCTGTCCGGGACAGGCAGACTACCTCACCAATGCCATGCCGCAGTATGTGATGGTGGGTGTCCATCGCGACGACGGGAAGCGCAAGGGAGAGGCGTCCCCCGTTTTCTATCGGAAGGATCGGTTCGACGCTCTGAAGAGCGGCACGTTCTGGCTTTCCGAAACGCCCGATGTGCCCGGATCGAAATCGTGGAACACGGCCTGTACGCGTGTCTGTTCCTGGATGTGGCTGAAGGACAAAAAGACGGGCAAGACGTTTTGTTTCGCTAACACGCACACCGACCATGTTAGCGAGCTGGCACGCAAGGAGGGGATGTTGCTGATTATCCGTCGGATGCAGGAGTTCGCGCCGAAGGGAACGCCGGTGATCTTCACGGGTGACCACAACTGCCGCGAGACGGAAGAACCTGCGAAAGCGGTGTCGAAACTTCTCAAGAATGCCCTATACGTTTCCGAGACGCCGCCGACCGGTTCTTGGCGCACGTTCAGCGGTTGGACTTGGCGTGATAACGAGTATTCTACCGTCGATGCGCTGAAGCTTCCGGACAATGTTCGTAATGCACGTAAGGGATTACCCGATGCGGACAAGGCAAAGAACGGTGGATACGTGTGGGAGGACTGCGGGCCGCGTATCGATTTCATCTACGTCTCCGATGGAATCCGCGTGAAGTCCTACGCGACGCATAATGATCCGCGTCCAAACACCAAGCTCTACCCCTCCGACCATTTCCCGGTTACCGCTGTCATCGAGCTGTAATGGAACAGAAGGACGAAATGCCTGTCTCCGTTGATGGCGGGGATACGGTGGCACGTGAACCGCACCAAAGAATGGCGCGGCACGTAACTACTCCTAGCCGCTAGCTATCGATGGCTGCTGATTGGATGCGGTGAAGTTCAGCTCCAAAGGAACAATATCTTCCTTACTGGATATGAAAAAAAGGACGCGTCTTTCGAAGAAGACGCGCCCTTTTTACGGTGCGGAAAAATCGTTCTACCAGCGGCTTTCGCGGCGTCCGCCGCCGTATCCGCCGCCTCCGCCGCCACCGCGATGGTCACGGCGTCCGCCGCCGTATCCACCGCGTCCGCCACCGCCATCCCTGCGCGGAGGCTTCGGCTGTGACTGGTTGACGCGAATCGTCCGACCATCGAGTTCCTTGTCGTTCAAGGCGTCAATCGCAGCCTTGGCCTGTTCTTCGTTCGGCATTTCAACAAAGCCGAAACCTTTCGAACGTCCGCTGATTCGATCCTTAACGACGCGCGCGGAGCTGACCTCTCCAAACTGGGAGAAAGCGGCCAGCAACCCCTCGTCATTCGTCGAGTAGGAAAGATTGCCAACGTAGATGTCCATGTTAACTCATCCTTTTGTGTAAGCGACCATGTTCTCCTTCACTTGGCGCAAGTGGAAAACCATGGCAAATTTTCACTTTCGTAGGCAATCCCGCCTAAGTCAACTCGTCACGACAATCGTAGGAGCGGCCCCAATACGAATGCGAGAAAACCTTTTCCTCGCAAACCATACACATCATCATACGCCATCTTGCATTATCTGTCAAGCACCGAACATCAAAAAAATTAGGCGCATCTGCTCTATTTTTCGGCATTAACTGAAGAGCTTTTGCCAGAAACCCTTTTTGGTTTGCGGACCAGTTGTGACGGAGGTGATCTCGTATCCGGTCGATGCCAACGCTTGTCGAATGGCTGTTTCATCGATTGGCTGTTCGGACAAGATCACGGCTCGTTTCTTCGAACGGGATGCGGTTACGCTCTTGATTGGCAACGCCTTGCGGATTGCGTCGCAGACATGCGCCTCACACTTTTCGCACATCATACCTGTGATTCCGACGATTGTTTCGATTCCATTCCCGGTTTCTTCCATTTCGTTTCATGCCTTTCTTTTTGTACTCCCGTAGGGGGAGAAGAAATTGAGCCGCAATGCGTTCGACACCACGCAGAAACTCGACAAACTCATCGCAGTTGCTGCGAACATTGGGTTCATGCTGTACCCAGTCAGGGAGGTGAGGACACCTGCCGCCAAAGGAATTCCGAGCATGTTGTAGAAGAATGCCCAAAAGAGATTCTGTCGGATGTTGCGAAGTGTGGCGCGGCTCAACCGAATGGCGGCGGGAATATCAAGCAGATCGCTCTTCATCAGGATGACATCGGCTGCGTCAATCGCGATATCCGTACCCGCGCCAATCGCGATTCCCGTATCCGCCAACGCAAGCGCGGGAGCATCGTTGATTCCATCGCCTACCATCGCAACCGCCCCTTCGTATTGGAGTTGCCGCACCGTGTGTGCCTTTGCGTCCGGCAATACGCCCGCAAACACGCGATTCACGCCAACCTGTCGTCCGATTGCATCGGCAGTTCGTTGGTTGTCGCCAGTCAGCATCACCACACGAACGCCTAGTTCATGAAGTTCCGAAATGGCGCGACGGCTCGTTTCTTTTACGATGTCGGCGACAAAAACCGTTCCCAGAAAGTTGTTGCCATGGGAAAAGAAGAGTGGCGTTTTGCCTTCGTCCGACAAGGCGTCTGCGGCTTCTCTCTCCTTTTCGGGAATGGCGCAGAAACGCTGAATGAAAGCGAGTTTGCCGCCAGCCCAAGTCTCTCCGTCATAGTTCGCTTGCAAGCCGTTGCCTGAAACCGCCTGGAACGATTCGAGCCGTTCGGGGCTAAGCCCCCTCCGTTCCGCCTCCCGAACGACGGCTAGCGCCAACGGATGTTCGCTCATCTTTTCGAGGGAGAAGGCGCACCGTAACAACTCATCTTCCGAAGCTCCTGTGGCTGGTACAATGTCTGTCACTTGCGGATTCCCTTGCGTGACGGTTCCCGTCTTGTCCAGCGCAACGATCAGTGTGTTGCCTACCGTTTCCAGAGCCGCCGAGGTCTTGAAGAGAATTCCGTTGCGCGCACCGACTCCGCTTCCGACCATAATCGCCACAGGCGTTGCCAACCCGAGTGCGCATGGACAACTGATGACCAGAACGGAGATGCCGCGCGCCAACGCGAATCCGAACTCTGCACCTGCCAACCACCATGCGCCAACCGTGAGCAGTGCGATTCCGATGACGACAGGAACGAAGATGCCCGAAACGCGGTCGGCGATGCGCGCGATGGGCGCTTTGGTTGCCACCGCATCTCCGACCATTCGGATGATCTGGGAGAGCGTCGTGTCCTGACCGACGCGCGTCGCCTCGCATGTGAGGAAACCGGACTGGTTGAGCGTTCCAGAGGTGACCGTACTTTCCGGCTGTTTATCTACAGGAATGCTTTCGCCTGTCAGGGCGGATTCGTTCACTGCGCTCGTGCCATCGACGACTCGTCCGTCCACGGGAATCGTCTCGCCCGGACGAACGACGAAGCGGTCGCCGCATCGTACATTCTCTACCGGGACAACCGTTTCCACGCCGTCACGCAACAGGACAGCGGTTTTCGGCATCAGTCGCATCAATCCCTTGAGCGCATCCGTCGTCTTGCCCTTGGAACGGGCCTCCAGCATCTTTCCGACCGTGATCAAGGTCAAGATCATCGCCGCCGATTCGAAATAGAAGTCGCAATGGATACCCGGCGTGACGGTTTGCCGCGACAACAGAAAGAGTTCGACTGTACTGTACACGAAAGCCGCGCCCGATCCGAGCGAGACCAACGTATCCATGTTCGGCGCACGGTGGAGAAGTCCAAAGAATCCGTTACGGAAAAACTGCCGGTTGATGAGGATGACGATGCCGGAAAGTAACAGTTGCAATAACCCCAGTCGCGTTGGATTGTTTTGGAAGAAAGACGGAATAGGCCACTGCCACATTCCGTGTCCCATGGAAAAGTAGAGGAGGGGAAAGAGAAAAACGAGCGACCAACAGAGACGGCGTTTCAAGAGAGGAGTTTCACGGTCAAGGAGAATATCGTCATGAGATGCGGACTCGGAATCGCCGACATCAGATAACGGAGTGGCGCCATAACCGGCAGCGCGAACAGCCTCGATAATGAGGTCTGTGCTTGCGGTTCCTGTCACGACCATTGAACGGGTCAATAAATTGACAGAGCAAGATGTGACTCCGGGAACAGCGGAAACAGCTTGTTCAACACGTGCGCTGCAGGCAGCGCAGCTCATCCCCGAAACAGTGTAACGATCCATTGCTGACTAACGGACGATGCGATTCATGGCGGTAATCAACTCGTCCACCGACTCCATTTTTCCCTGCTGAACCTCGGGTAGGACATGTGTGTATATAT
>JAFYDR010000283.1 GCA_017544725.1 Kiritimatiellia bacterium | reverse complement strand
GGTAAGACAGTGGCGGAAAAACAAGGGCGCGTCAATCAGCTACATGGAAATCCATCGTCACCATGACCTGCTGATGAATCTTTTGTTCGCCGTCCTCCACTTTCACCTGCGTGAAAGCGACGTAAACACGGTGGGTGCCGGGATTCAGCGGATGTTTCAGGGTAATCTTCTCAAACGCCTGTCCGGGGCGCAACAACTCGGAGAGGAAAATTTCGTCCGTCAAGGCTTGGTCGGCGTAGATGTCAATGAACATGTCGTAGGCATTATCCGTGGAATTGGCGATGTAGCAGTCAAAATCCACGCCATTCGCGCTCACCGCGTCATTGCGATAGCTTAACGCCACTCCCGGTTCCTTTGCCTTCTCAAACGCCTCGTCAATGGCCCGTTGCAACGCTTCCGGGTCTTCCACCTCCGTCACGCCTTCGGTCGCGTAACCCACCTTGAAGCCGCTGTCATCCGTCGGCACCGGAACGCTTGTCGTTTCCGCGACGTTTCCCGCATTCCGGCCTTGAAGCAACAGAGCCGCCAGAAGAGCCGCGATTATCGCCAGAAGGACAATAAAGACGACAGGCAGTATCCACGCCTTCTTGTTTCCCTCCATGTCACGCTTCCTTTCCACTGTCTTACTCCTGATTTCTGTCACTGAGAGGGAAAGCCGCGTTTATCGGGCGGACGGACGGTGCGACCCGTCCGGCGCCTCAATTATCGTTCGCTTCCCCTCAATGAATTTCCTTATCGCTTACTGCAACAACTGCAACACGCCCTGCGGCTGCTGGTTGGCCTGCGCCAACATCGCCTGCGCCGACTGCACGAGGACGGAGTTCTTGGTGTACTTCATCATCTCGGCGGCGACATCGGTGTCGCGGATGGTGGACTCGGCGTCCTGGATATTTTCCTGCATGACGCCCAAGTTGTTGATGGTGTGCTCCAGACGGTTCTGGTAGGCGCCCAACTGGCCGCGAACGGCGGATACGGCGGTAATGGCGTCCTTAATCTGGGAAAGGGAATCCTGCGCATCTTTAGCGGTTACAATGGTGATTTGACCATCAGTAGCAGCGTCACCCGAAGTAGCGGTGATTTTGATTCCCAGCTTCTCTGCCGACAATTGAGTAATGGGGTTTGCGGAAAAATAGTCGGTTGTGACGCCGCCCGCAGTCGTAGAATCCGCCTTCGTAAAGATGTTTTTTACCGTATCATTGTTCGCCCAGTCAGAATCAGAAGAATTGGTGCCTACCGCGAATAAATTCAGCTGGTTCTTAGGGTCTCCGTCCTCGCCAATCGCCAAGGTGACGCCGCCCTGCAACAAGCTATTGGTACTACCATCAAACAGCTTTTTGCCGTTGAAGTTGGCGGTTTCGCCGATACGGTCGATTTCCTTGCCCAGCGCTTCCAACTCCATTTGCAGGCTCGCACGGTCGGTGTTGTCGTCATACGTGCCGTTCGCGGACTGCTCCGCCAGCTCGTACATGCGGTTGAGCATGGAGTGAACCTCCGTCAGGGCACCTTCGGCGGTCTGGATAAGCCCGATACCATCCTTCGCATTCTTCTGAGCGCCTTCCAGTCCGGTAATCTGAGCGCGCATCTTCTCCGAAATCGCAAGACCGGCGGCGTCGTCTCCGGCGCGGTTAATCTTATACCCGGAAGAGAGCTTCTCCAGATTCTTGTTGATAGACTTCGTGTTGTTGTTGTAGTTGCGGTAGGAATTCATCGCGGCGATGTTGTGTTGAACACGCATC
>JAFYDR010000282.1 GCA_017544725.1 Kiritimatiellia bacterium | reverse complement strand
TTCAGGTTGTTCTAGTTGTTTCCAAAATCCTCTCGTGCGTACGGAATGGGTGAATTACGCAGATGTACCCTTGCCCTCGCATTTTGTCAGCGCAGGATTGACCATGCGTTTGAATTTCATTATACTAGTCTTTTATATCTGTTTTGCCGGATGTGTCCGGTGGGGCAGGGGAAGCATGGAATTTGTGATGGCTTGTTTGCGGTGTCAAGATCTGGTTGTGGGGTATGGTGCCCTTCCTGTTTCGTCGGCATTGTCCTTCGAGGTGGAGCAGGGGGACTATCTCTGCATCGTCGGAGAAAACGGCGCGGGAAAATCGACTTTGGTTCAAACTCTGCTCGGTTTGCTTCCCGCGATTTCCGGCTCCATTGAATTTGGAGAGGGATTCGAACCCTCTCACATCGGTTATCTTCCGCAGCAAACCGCTTTGCAGAAAGATTTCCCCGCCATCGTGAGCGAGGTTGTCTTGTCCGGTTTCCAAAATCGAATCGGCTGGCGTCCGTTTTATTCACGCAAGGAAAAACTTGTGGCACGCAAAAACATGATCCGGCTTGGAATTGAATCCCTCGCACGGAAATGTTACCGTCAACTTTCGGGCGGGCAACAACAACGTGCGCTTCTCTGTCGCGCACTTTGTGCAGGTGACCGGATGCTGTTGCTGGATGAACCTACCGCGAGCCTCGATCCCCAAGCTACGGAATCGCTCTATGAACTCATACGCAGACTGAACCGCGAGGGGATGACGATTGTGATGGTGACACATGACCTGTTCGGGGCGAGTACGGAGGCGAAACATTTTCTCCGCTTGGGGAAGACACCTGTTTTCGGTACGGCAGACCAGCTGTTGCGGGGAGGGGAATAGATGGAAGACGGCATTTTCCAAACACTCGGACAATACCTGGCTTTTCCCTTTGTCCAAAACGCCCTTGTGGCTGGTACGTTGATTGCCCTGTGCGCGTCGCTGCTGGGAGTACCACTCGTCCTTCGTCGATTCTCGTACATCGGGGACGGTCTTTCCCATGTTGCTTTCAGCGTGATGGCTGTCGCGGCAATCTTCGGGTTGAGCAACAACATGTTTCTTGTCCTCCCCGCTACAATTGTTTGTGCCGTTCTGCTCTTGCACGGAGGAGACCAACGCAAGATAAAAGGGGATGCCGCCATTGCGATGCTTTCTGTGGGTTCTCTTGCTGTCGGGTATCTGCTTTTGAGTAAGTTTTCGCCCTCGGCAAACTTTTCTGGAGATGTGTGTGGAACGCTTTTCGGATCGACTTCCATTCTGACGCTTTCCCGGTCAGATGTCATTCTCTGCGTTGGGTTGTCGATTGTTGTTCTCCTTGCATTCGTGTTCTTTTACAACCGGATTTTCGCGTTGACCTTTGATGAAACATTCGCCAAGGCGGGAGGCGTCAAAACAGGCTTCTTCAATCTGCTGTTGGCGGTGCTTATCGCCGTGGTTATCGTTCTGGCGATGAATCTGGTTGGTGCGTTGTTGATTTCCGCTTTCGTGATTTTCCCTGTTCTGTCCGCAATGGGAATCTGCAAGAGTTTTCTGTCTGTCACCATCACATCCGCCTGTCTCTCCGTCTTCTGCGCTGTAACCGGAGTGTTGGTTTCCATTCTTGCAGGTACACCAGTCGGTTCCACGATCGTGGCGATTGATATCGTCGTGTTCCTTCTTTTCCGTCTCATCGCATGTTTCTGCGGAGAGAAAAAATCATGAAAACTTCCTCTCTTTTCCGTTTTGCGGTTTTCACGTTCCTGATGTTTGGAATCGTCTCGCTTTTTACAGTTCGCATGGCGTTTTCCGCCGAGGCCGTAAGCACTCAAGTTGCTGCTCAAAAGAAGCCGGCAAAACCTGCCAAGGTCGATGTCGATCTCACCAAGCTCAGCGCTACGATGGTTTATGCGGAGGTATTCAACATCCTTTCTAACGGCTATAAGTACGACGGTAAGACCGTTCGTATGCGCGGGGTATTCTCGACGTCCGAAGCGGAGGATGACGACGGACAACCAGTTCGCAAATTCCGCTGTATCGTTCGCGATGCGACGGCGTGTTGCGCGCAGGGAATCGAGTTTGCCATGCGTGACAAACAGCTGGCTTGGCCCGCCGACTTTCCCAAGACGAATTCGACGGTGACCGTTGTCGGACGTTTTTACTGCGATATGCATGACGCCAGCGTCATCACGGTGGTAGATAGCGTTTTCGAGCCGTGACGGAGTAGCCGTAGGATAGGGGATGCGAGTCGATGAGAAGATTGCGGGAAGCTGATTTTTCCTGTGATGCGTTGTCCGGGGCGAAGATGCTCGTAGGAAAATGGTTGTGCCGTCGCCTCGATGATGGAACTATTCTGCGTGGAAAGATTGTGGAAACAGAAGCCTATTGCGGCGAATCCGATTCTGCGTGTCATGCGCATCGGGGTAAAACCCAACGGAATGCACCCATGTATGAGGGTGGGGGAATCGCCTACATCTATCTGTGCTATGGGATGCACAATCTTCTCAATGTCGTCACAGGTTCTGTTGGGTTTCCTGAAGCCGTATTGATCCGTGGGATCGAAGGGCATGTCGGTCCGGGAAGAGTGACCAAGTTTCTTCAGATCGATAGGACGCTCAACCGCGAGCCTTTCGCGCATTCCGAGCGACTTTGGCTGGAGGACGATGGTACCCGTAGCCGGTATCATGCAACGACTCGGATTGGCATAGGTTATGCGACACCGCGTGACCAAGCAAAAAAATGGCGTTTCGTTTTGGTCGAAGGGAAAGGTCGAAAGGAATGAGGAGGTAAGAGAGATGGTAAAGCACATGATTCTGTGGAAGCTGAAAGACACGGTCAGTGACAAGGAGAAAGTCAAGGCTGAGATCAAGGCTGGACTGGAGGGATTGAAAGGCGTAGTTCCGGGAATCGTCGAGATTGTTGTTCAGACGAACGGATTGCTCAGTTCGAACGCTGATGTTCTGTTGGATTCCACGTTCGTAGATGAAGATGCATTGAAAGGCTATGCCACGCATCCTGCCCATGTCGCGGTCGCGAACGAGCGCGTACGACCATACGCCGAAATCCGTCTGTGCCTCGACTACGAACTGTAAGACCGGATTCGGTAACCATACCAACGAAAGTTTGTCTAGGCAAGCTCGGCACGGTCGCTGTTGCGCGCAGGAATATGGAGAGCCGTCATCTCGGCGGCTGCATCGTTCAGGTCATTGCCGCCGAGACAGCGGCTCTCCATAGCGGCATAGGCAAGGTTCTTGCCAGTAGGGTGGGCAGAGGTTTTCGTTTGTCCGCCGTTGATCTTCCGATCAACGCACGGAACAACCTGAATCATGCGGCCAGATGGATATGCTCGAAGTTATCATAACAGAGATTATGCGACATTGAAGATTGCAACTAACTGTTATGCAAATGGTTGCTAAACCCTAGAAGAACCCCTACAATATCTCATGCCAAGTTCACAATGTGCACGAAGTTCTGCATTTAGAATTACTACTTTGTGGACTTAGCGGACTTTGCGTGAGGTTTTGACAAGAGGCTTTTCCGTGTATTCCGTAGTTCAAAAATCGCAAGATTAGACGTCGAACGAAAAACCGATCGTTCGGTCTGACCAGTCGCGTATATGCATATCCCACTCCGCAGGACGTTCTGCCTTCGGTTTCGGGAGCGGATAATAGAAGTCGCGTGCGTTACAGTGAAGCGTGGCGCCTTTTGCTGTCGTGCGCAGGAGTCCCCAGCCTACGTCCCACTCAAATCCTAATGTCGGGATGCCAACTTCTCGAAGCATACGCGCATTCTCGTCGAAATCCCCGCGCAGATACCCAGTTGTCCACTGATGCGTATGTCCATGCAAATAGCCTGGCACGATCCGGTTCTTGAAGATGGACATCGGAATGCCAAGTCCGCTCGCAGAATGGTGTGAACAGAGGAACGTGGGGCGTGTTGCAGCGTTGATTGTCGAAATCAGCCAATCGAGTTGTTCCTTTCCAAGCCCTTTCTTTGTACACGCTCCATAGTTACCCCGTTTCGAAGGTTCCGGCTCCACAAGCGAATCAAGCAAGATGAAGTCCGCATGTGTCGTATTTACAACGGAAACGAACCGTCCGGGAACCTTTGTCGTTTTGTCGTAACCGGGAAAATACTTGAGAAATTCCGGACGGATATCATGGTTTCCCATCGCACATGTCACTCGAATGCCCGCATCCGTGAGCGGTTTGAGCGTCTCAGCAGCAATTGCGTAATCCTCCGTCTCGGCAAACGCCAGTGAGATGTCTCCTAGGCAGAGAACATTTGCTGGCGGACGTGGCAACGCAAGTATCTCACGAATGAGCGCTTGTGTAGCGGCTGGCTGGTGCGGATAGTCACGCATCGTCTTGTACTTCTGCCGCGCTAACGGCAGCCCTACGTGAAGATCTGAAATGAAGCCGATGGCTTCAGAATCAAGTGTTCGTGAAGCGCCCGAAACTTCAACTTGAGTTTTCTCTGTTTGTCCTCGTGTACCCACTGCGGCAAACGCCATAGTTCCACCGAGGAATCCTCTACGTGTTATCATCTCCTTTGTGCTCATTCTTATTCTCCTTGAGAAAAAGCGTGTTAAGCTGGTTACGCGTGTTAGGCTGGTTAAGCGTGTATTGCCACCGCCTACTCATTCATCGCGGAGCGTGCGATGTCCTGGTGCACCTCCTGCTAGATAACCGCGACTTTCACCGTTTGAACCTGAGAACCAAAATGCGTAAAGCTGTGTTTCTGTGGTGTGGAAACGGATGCGGATCGGTTTGCCGTGCAAGGAGGACAAGCTGCCGCCTTTCCACCGAAGTTCTGCTCGTACCGCATTTCCAGCGAATGGTACCGAATCCTCCTGTCCAAAGCCCGGCAGAGTCTTCCCGTCCACATCAAGTAGTTCTGCTCGGAGCGAACCACCTGCCGCGTTTGCATTCACGTACAACCGATCGCCGGACGTAAAGGTCAACAGTCGTGTCGTGAGTGTCGCAGGGTAAGCTCCGCTGTCCATCGATGCGAAGCCGTCGCGACGAATACGCGCGATACCGCAGGACGCATTACAGTACATGCCGCTCTGGTTTTTCCGCGAGGTATCACCCGCGAATCCCGTGTAGTAGAACCATAGTTCGTCCCCCACCACCAAGCAGAGCGCTGAATTGGAATGCAGGTATCCCCTATCCCACGTACCGGCTTTTCGCGAGGCGCCGATGAAGGGAGAACGGTCATTGGGACGTGACCAGTGGAAACCGTCGCGGCTGAAAGCCAAATGGATTTCCGTCATCTTGGGAACCCCCTCCGCCTCACAGAAGTTATTTTCAGGCCCTTGCATAATCGTCGCCGCTCCAAGCATGATTGACTCGTATGCCACCGCGTCGAAATTGTAAAGCGCGGGAACGAACTTGTTTCCTGCACGATCCGGAAAGGCGTAAAAGAAAAACTCTCCAGGCTGATCGCGGTCGTCGGCGCGAAGCCACTTGACGTGTGTATTGAAATTGGCCATTGCACGGAAATCGGGCGACTCCACGTACTCGCGACTGCGTGCGTGCCATCCCGAACGATCACTCAACACCCATACCTTGCGGAAAGGGTTGTAATGGATGGTGGAGCGATCCCCCTTCGAGGTGTTGGGTATCGGCTCGCTCCAATCCGTCCCATTCTTCGAGAGGAAATACTCTCCGCCTTGCGGACGCGACCAGACCAGCATCTTGAAACGATACCCGTCTGGCGCGTCTGGATCCATCACGACAGAAGCGGAATCACGTCTGCCCTTGTACGGAATCACGCGGTTCGTCCCCTTCTCTGCGTTGAGTTCTGGACGAATCCAGTTGATGCCGTTTGTGCTGTACGCGTAACCGGTGCCGTCGAACCACCCTGCGCAATACCACATCTTGAAAAGGCCGTCCGTGCCATCATACCAGACGCCTCCACTAAAAGGTGCCGCCATCGGACAGGTGTTGTGCGGCAATCCCATCTCCAACGGCGTTTCTGGTTTGATCACGGGATTACCTTCATACTTGACAGCCTTGTGCCATGTGCGTGTCATCGTAGTAGAGTCGATGAGGAAGTCATCGACGAAAAGTTGCCGCCCGATTTCCGCGTTGATCACCTCTGGAGGCGTGTCCAGATACGGGACTGGAAGCGGCGAGTTACCATACGCGGACATATCCGTGCGATCAGCGGGATCGACTGCTAGCTCGATATTGTTGTAGAGTTTTTCAGTCACAACCGACTCAGGTGGAGCCAGAGAGGATGCGGGATCAAAACCGATTGGGATGCAGAATTTCCCGAACGCAAAGGTATCCCCTTCCTTTACGGTTTTGCGGTATGTGAGCACACGGTCGATTTCCGCCTTGCCAAAGAGCTGGAAAACGTCAATCTCCGACACGCGTGTAAAACCGGCCTTTTCCAACGCATCGGCACAAGATGCGGCACCGGGAACACGTTGTGGCGTCAATACCGTCAATTCACCTTCCCGCACCACCTTATAGCGCAATCCGTTGATAGAAGCGCGCAGAAACGGTTTCCCCTCCAATGGCTGTGGAACCGTCGCCAATTGATACGTACGGTCTGTGAACAGTGTCACATCCTTCACAAATTTGTCAGGTTCCGCACCCCTACGGTAATGCAACAGCGCTGGATTGCCCCACGCCACAACGCCGGATGCGACAAAAACTGCCCCCGTTACCAGACTTCCTAAACCTGTATTCATCGATTCACCTTCCTTTCTGTTGAGAGTGTCCAGTCAATGTATTGTCATAATCGTTCCTTGTGGGAAACGGACATAAAGGAAGTCGGAAGGATCAAGTACACCGTCGCTCAACCGCCAGCAGTCGAGCAAGCCATCGAACGGCGTATGATTGCTCTGTGCACCGATTCCGAAACGCCCGTTCACCGCGTCCATCATGTCTGGCGCATAGGTGTTTTCGACTGTACCCAAAGACTTGCCCTCCAGAAAGACCTCCCAGGATCCGAAATTCCCCGTCGTACGGGAATAAGTGACAGCAACATGCCGCCACCGTTCCGTAAACGAAACGTTGCCCGTATCAAAACTCCGG
>JAFYDR010000281.1 GCA_017544725.1 Kiritimatiellia bacterium | reverse complement strand
GAAGAATGAAAAATGAAGAACTACGGCATCAACTATACAGACGGGGGCTGCGCTACGCTTGCCCTCGACTGTGTACCTTCGCCCCTTAGGGGCTTGTCTATAACTTCGTTGCGCGAAGTAGTGACGAATGACGAGTGACGAGATGTGGTGCTTTTCCAAGTTATTCCCATGAACATTTCCACGCGAGGCACGGGTGGGTGACTTACTCGTTCGTTCACAGTCATCGTAAAAACAGCCCGATGTTTTCGGTGTCACCCGAAGAAATTGTATCCCCCCGAATATATCTCACGCCAAGTTTACAAAGTAGCAGCAAAGTTCTGCTTTTAGAATTACGTTGCGGACTTCGCGTGGAGCAGAGAAGCAGGTTTTGAAATCGGTTCTTTTGTATAATAGGAAACACGCACAGCATAACGAGTATAGCTGTGCGTGCGGTGAAAGGTTATAGAAGTATTGGCTAACGCTTCATCGCGTCAAGCATCCACGCTTCGACTGGCATTACTTCCCAGTCTTTGAAACGCATTTCGTTGTCCGCACCGCCGTGCAGTTGCAGACCGAGTTTTCCAGTTTTCTCGCAGATCGGATCGATGATATCGAAGGTCTCAAACCCGTTGAGCCGGTTGACGATGCGATCTCCGATCGCGATGGTTGAAACCGTATTCCAGCCGTTCGTGTTGCGCACTTTTTCGACAAGCTCGTCATTGGAGGCAACCCAGCCACGTCCAGGGGTTGTCTTTCCTTGGGTATGCCAGAGAGCCGAGTCCTTGTTGTTGCCGGCAATCTCGTTTTGAAATCCCTTCAGTACCCATGGGATATCCTCCTCTGCGGCACGGAAGTAGAGCGCGGAATTTCCTCCGTTGATCTTGTACGTTACACGCGCCATGAAGTTGGCGTAGTCGGCATCCGAGATGACAAGCCCGTCTTTCTTCTCCGTTTTGTCGTGAACGCCACGCAGATAGGCACCGTCCTTGTCCTCAACGAAACTCCAGTCTTGGGGAATCACATAATGCGCACCGTCAATGGCCCACTTGCCATCTGCTTTCTTAACAAAGAACTTCTTCCAAGGAGGGCAGGGCGGCAACGTCTTGATACGGATGTTTCGCCAGTGGGAGATTCCTTCCTTCCCAGCATGAATTTGCAGACCGAAGAATCCCTTTTGCTGGCAGTCATCAAAAATGTCCACGACCTTTACACCGTTGAGCCAAGTCTTGATGGATGGTCCAACGCACTGGATTTCGATCTCGTTCCAATCGCCTTTCTTGAAAGACTTCTGCGCCGCATTTAGCCGTTCCTGCGGCGTGTTGATATCCAGCCAGACGATCTTGTAGCGGTGTCCGCGACGTCCTTCATCATAAATGCGCGCGCAATTGTCGCCACCCGGACGGATTTCCGCTTGGTATCCGAAGACGCGTGTGCCGTTCTTGAGTTTTTCGTCAGGACGGGTGGAGGAACGGAACTGAACACCCGAGTTGCCGTTTTCGCACTTGAACTCGATCTTGAAGATGAAGTTTTCGTACTCCTTTTCCGTGCAGAGGAAGGTATTGCCGGGCGTACCGGGCACACATCTCCCGACAATCTCTCCATTCTCAACCGCGTAGGTTGCGCTTCCTCCGTTCAGTTTCCATCCGTTCAATGTCTTGCCATCAAATAGGGAGGTAAACCCCTCTTCGGCGAACGCGCTCATCGACAATGTGCAAACAACGGCCAAGGCCATGATTCTCATAAAAGATCCTCCAAAACTTTTGGTTTGTAACTCAATCACAAACAACGAGATTAGTATATACCATCCAAGCCCCCTATGCAACCCTTTCGAGAAAAATGAAGAATGAATGTGGCGGCAAAGCCGCCAACGTGTTAGGCTGGGTAGGCGTGTCGGGTGTCGCATACCGCATGTCATTCGATTACAGTCGATAGCAGACGATGACACGCAACAAACGACACGCGACATGCTGCCATCATTCTTCATTCTTCACTGCTGTTCCGTCAAAAAAAAGACCGGACGGGAAACCCGTCCGGTCAAGAACAACGGAGAATAGTTAGTCGCGCGACTTGTTCTTCGCTTCATTCACGCGCAGTTTGCGCCCCATGATATCCTTGTCGTTCAGGGCGTTGATGGCGGCTTCCGCTTCCGCGCGATTCGGCATTTCAACGAAACCAAAACCTTTGGATTTCTGGAAACGGTTCAGGATGATCCGCGCCATTTCGACCTTGCCGAACTTCTCGAATTCCTTGCGGAGCTGGTCTTCGGACATGTCGTAGCTCAGGTTCCCGACATAGATTTCAACACAACCGCTGTTCGGGTGCGCATAGTGCGAAATCCGCTTCGCTTCGCTACGGGCAGAGACGGACGATCCAGATTTCCGGCCTTTGCAACAGAGCTTGGCGAGAAGAATGCCGATGATCAAACCGGCCGCGAAGACTCCCGCGAAGGAATAGGGATAGTCTTTGAGCGGGCACTTGCCCGCGCATGCCGGCGTCGGCTGCTCGGTTGTCGTTGTGGTTGCAGCGGGTGCTGCTTGTGCGATGAACACTTCAGGTGTCACAGGTACCTCCTTAAACTGCGGAGAGGGACTCCGCTTGTCTTGAACAATCCGCTAGCGCGGTTCTAGGAAACCTTCCAACTTGCGCAGGCGGGTGGGGTGGCGCAGTTTTCGCAATGCCTTCGCTTCGATCTGGCGGATGCGCTCTCGCGTCACGTTGAATTGCTTGCCGACCTCTTCCAGGGTGCGGGAATAACCGTCGGTCAACCCGAAACGGTAATCCAGTACCTGTCGCTCACGGTCGGTCAAGGTTTCCAGCACTTCCTGCAGGCGTTCCTTCAGCATGCTGTAAGCGGTCATCTCGGAAGGATTCTCTGCGGATTTGTCTTCGATGAAATCCCCGAAGTGGGCGTCGTCACCGTCGCCGACAGGGCTTTGCAGCGAAATGGGCTGCTGGGCCATTCGGTAAACGGCTCGAACGCGATCGACGGGAATGTCCATCTCCTCGGCGGCCTCTTCCGGTGTCGGTTCGCGTCCCAGCTCCTGCACGAGCTTCTTCTGGATACGCAGCAACTTGTTGATCGTTTCGATCATGTGCACCGGAATACGGATCGTACGGGCCTGATCCGCGATTGCGCGGGTGGCGGCCTGCCGAATCCACCACGTGGCATACGTGCTGAACTTATAGCCACGACGATACTCAAATTTCTCCACGGCCTTCATCAGGCCGGTATTGCCCTCCTGGATGAGGTCCAAGAAGGAAAGCCCACGATTCATGTACTTCTTGACGATGCTAATGACAAGACGGAGGTTCGCCTCGACCATTTCGGTTCTCGCCTTTTGCCCGTCTCTCAACACCTT
>JAFYDR010000280.1 GCA_017544725.1 Kiritimatiellia bacterium | reverse complement strand
TGAAACAACTCTCAGGTTCACCTCGCTTTGCCAAGTTGCTGGACAAAGCCGACGAATCACGAAAGAGCGGTTCTGGTCATGCCATGAAGCAAACAATGTTCATGGGCGCACCTGCCACAATCACCTCGTCCAACACCGTTTGGAACTACACCGCCTCCTGTTTCCAGTCGTTGATCCAGCTCCGTCCTTCTGGTCCTTCGGGCATCGCTGCCTATACCAACGCCTATCGTGGTCCCGCGCAGGAAAAGATCCGCAGTTGGATGGCGGAGGAAACCGCCAGCGGCAATTTCGGCGACATTTACCTGAATCACGACAGAGGCCACTCGAAACTTGCGGTCACCAATTTCCCCGGACTCACGCCTTTCTTCTACGAAGCGGCTGCGAAGAAAGAAAATCTCGACATACAGTTTCCGAAAATCCTCTTCCCGACACCGGTTCTAGGGAACTGTTCGATGGCGATGACGCAAGGTCCGTTTTGGCGGAGTCTGCCGCGTGCCATGGCGTGCGAGCCTTTTCTCGCCCGTCTTTCATCTCAGCTTTTCTTAAACAACCAAATGTGGTTTTACCCTTCGCACAAGGACTACACCGCCACCACTGGCGATGTCTATCCCGCGAACATAACATTCATTCTGATTAGCCACGGTTCTTCCTTTACAGACCAGCCGTTTCTCCGCGCCTTTGTCGCTGCACTTGCAGCCTATCAGCCCAAGACCAAGCGAATCCTAAGCGCGCGAAAATTCCTCTTCCCGACGACTTCCGCGTTGTTCCGATTCTCCCAGCGAACAGTCAAGACCCCCGATGACTATTTCACGGGAGCCGCGCATCCTGTCGTTTTCCAAGCGAAGAATATTGACGCCGACAAATTGGCAGACCTCGCACACAACCTAACACCGGAAGAGGTGCCACCCATTCCATTTCTGCGCGTAATCCAAGAACCTGACTGTACAAACGGAGTGGACTACTTCGAACCGCAGGAACTTACCGAAGCCTTCTGCCCTACCCCGTTTAACATCAGCAGAATTGCGAGGAATGTCAAAATCCGAGATCGAAAGATTTCCATCCGGGCAGAGGCAATTTCCCTGCTCGGCAAACAATCCGTCCGTTTCCGCTGGAGCGTCTTGCAGGGCGATCCCAAAAAGATTCACATCCGTCCGCTTCAGGAGGACGGAAGCGAGGTGGAGATCACAGTCACAGAACACACCGCTGTCCCGAAGCAACCGGAGAAGCCTGATGTCATCGCCAGCACCCGCATCGATATCGGATGTTTCGCGCAAGGTCCCAGCAAGTATGCCTCCCTTCCCGCCATCTACAGCGTCTATTACATCCCCAGCGAAAAACGTGAGTTCCGCGAAGATGGGCAAATCCAGTCGATCGATTACACAAACCCGACGCATGCCTACGCCGACCCGATGCTGACCCTTCCCAAACTCTGGAAGGACACCTATCATTATACGCCGAACGGTACTTGCATCGGATGGACACGTACATCCGGGACGAAAACGAGTGAGTTCACATACGCTGGGCACCGTATTCTCAAGAGCGATACACTCGGCAGACCCATCCAAGCCTGCGCGGTCGATTACCTAACGCGACAGAATGGTTCGCCGAACCTTCCCCCAACGCTCTCCTATGCTGATTCCCTAAAAACCTTCACCTATCAGTATGCCAACGACCAAGATCGTGTCGGCACCTGGAAAGCCGATAACTGAAATGTCGTAATGACGCGCATTCGACAGCTACCGTTAACACACGACAAATGTTCCGCGACACGCAAACTTTCCCGACACCCCGTCACTCGTCTCTGACGGTGTTGCTGCATCATTATATTCAAAATTCGACGTTTTCCCTTTTGCGTAAAATTTGATAGACTATCGACTATCATGAACGAAACCATAGATGAAACGGATTATAGTGAATTGCGACAGGCCGCCTGTCTGACCATTGCGGGAAGCGACAGCGGCGGGAATGCTGGCGTCCAAGCCGACCTTCGCGCATTCCATTCGTTTGGCGTACACGGTTGTACCGTGTTCACAGCCCTGACCGCACAAAACCCATTTGGCGTTAATGCCGCCGTCGCCATCGCGCCGGAATTCGTGTCGCAACAATTCGACGCAGTAATCGACCTGTATGACATCCGCGCCATGAAAAGCGGGATGCTGGCAACCGCCGCCAATGTTGAGGTTGTTGCCGAACGCTTTTCCCTGTATCCGCGCATCATTCGAATCGCCGACCCCGTCATGATCGCGACTAGCGGAGCTCCGCTGCTGGAAGAAGATGCGGTCGAGTTGTTGAAAGACAAACTCTTGCCAAATGCGTCCCTGATCACGCCCAACATTCCGGAAGCGATGGCACTTGCTGACCGCAAAGAAAAGCCTGATGACTTGGGGGCATTGGCGAAGGAACTCGCCCAGCGTTTTCAGTGTCCCGTCCTGCTGAAGGGGGGACATGACGCGAAGGCTGCCGCCGAAGATCTCCTTGCCGATGGTCACTCTCTTTACCGAATCTCCACCCCTATTGTGGAGTCGCCACTGTCAACACATGGGACCGGTTGCTCGCTCAGTGCGGCGATTGCCGCCTCTGCTGCTTGCGGACGTTCCCTTCTCGACGCCGTAGTGGAAGGCAAGGCTTTCGTGTATGAGACGATCCGTACCTCAATCTCCGTCGGGGATTCGGTGGCAGTGTTGGGAATCGTTAAAAAAATCCCCGTGGATCAAGTCGTTGTGAGGGAAGAGAAATGACACAGTTAGAAGCAGCAAAAAAAGGTCTTGTCACGGACGAGATGAAGATCGTGGCAACGGATGAACACCTTCCGGTGGATCAGGTGCGAGAAGCAGTGGCATCAGGTCGGGCCGTCATCCCCTGTAACCGTGCCCACCGAGCAATTCATCCCGTCGGTGTCGGGCGGATATTCTCGACAAAAATCAATGCGAACCTGGGACGTTCCACCACTACCTCCGGTAAAGGCGATGAACTGTTCAAGCTCGATGTCGCCTTGCGTGCGGGAGCGGACTTTGTCATGGATCTGAGCGTGGGGGAGGACCTTCGCTCCATTCGGCAAGGGATGCTCGATGCCTCGCCCGCACCACTTGGAACCGTACCGGTTTACGAGACGATATCCCGACTCAAGGGCGACATCCCCGAAATGAATCCCGACCTTTTGCTAGATGTGATTCGTGAACAGGCAGAGCAGGGTGTCGATTTTATGACTCTTCATGCGGGACTCCTCTTGCGCGACATTCCCAAAGCGATGTCACGCGTGATGGGAATCGTCAGCCGCGGTGGTGCGATCATGACGGAGTGGATGCAGAAAAACCACACTGAAAATCCGCTCTACGCAAACTGGGATCGCGTGATGGATATTTTGGCGGAACATGACGTAACCGTCTCCCTTGGCGACGGCTTGCGTTCCGGTTGCCTAGCCGATGCCAGCGACGCGGCACAATTCGCCGAACTCGATGTGCTCGGCGAACTGGTTCGCCGTTGCCGAGAACGGGGTGTGCAAGTCATGGTCGAAGGACCGGGACACATTCCTTTCAACCAAATCCAGATGAACATGGAGCGCGAGCAGGAAATCTGCGAAGGAGCCCCCTTCTATGTGCTCGGTCCGGTTGTGACAGATATTGCACCCGGATACGACCATATCACATCGGCAATCGGTGCGACGGCTGCCGCCACATACGGAGCCTCGTTGCTCTGTTATGTCACACCGGCGGAACACCTCGGTCTGCCCGACGCCGACGAAGTCCATCGCGGTGTAATCGCATACAAGATCGCCGCCCACGCAGGTGATGTGGCGCGTGGGCTCCCCGGAGCGAGAGAACGTGACGACAAGATGGCGCAAGCCCGTGCCGCCTTTGACTGGAAAGCGCAGTTCGAGGTTTCGCTCGATCCTGAATGCGCTCGCAAACGCTGGCAGAAAACCCGCGTCTGCACGGGAGCAGAAGATGACGATCATTGTTCCATGTGCGGCAAAGAATTCTGCGCCGTCCGCACCAGCAAGCGCATCCGCGAGCAAACGGGTTCGAATGCACATTAGGGCGGCTGATGCCAGCAGCCAGGTAAGCGTGTTAAGCTGGTTAGGCTGGGTAAGTTGAGAGGCGGGGAAGGGACATAAAGGACGGAAACGACAAAAGGGACAACTGATCGCTTTCCTCCGTTCATCATTCGTCACTACGCAAAGCCTCAACCTACTTCTCAGCATCTCAGCTTTTCAGCTTCCCAGCTGGCGGCTTTCTGCCCCTTATATGTTTGCTTGATTAGTGATATTTTTTTGCGCAAAAGATTCTGTTATTTGGCACTGAAAAATGGTACAATGAAGTCGTTATCGAATTCGTGAGGAATTGGAAAGGGGTTTCAAAATGAAGAGATTGATTTTGTCTTGTTCTTTGCTGACTGCGTTTTTCGCGATGGGCGTAGATGCCGCCAAACCAAAGGCTCGTGTACCACCGGAGTGGATGCAGCAGGGTGTGATGTACCAGATTCAACCGCGTGCATTCACGCCAGAGGGAACGTTGAAGGCGGCAACTGCGAAGTTGCAACATATCGCCGACATCGGTGCTTCCATCGCCTATCTCTGCCCTGTCTTCGTGGCGGACGACGACATGGATCAGCAGTTTTGGAGTCCTCGCCAAATCAAGTCTGGCTTCAACAATCCGCGAAACCCCTACCGCATGAAGGATTTTTATCATGTCGATCCAGAGTATGGGACGGATCAGGATCTGAAAGATTTTGTGAAGGAGGCTCATCGGCTGGGACTGCGCGTCATGTTGGACATGGTGTATTTGCACTGCGGTCCGAAACCGGTATTTCTCAAAGAACACCCGGAGTTTTTCAGCTACACACCGGAAGGCAAGATCAAGAACGCAGGGTGGCGTTTCCCTGCGCTGAATTACGAATCGAAGAAACTGCGTGAGTATCTAATCGCCAACATGCTCTACTGGGTGCGCGAATTCGATGTGGACGGTTTCCGTTGCGATGTGGCGGATGGGATTCCGCTCGACTTCTGGGAAGAGGCGCGCGAGCAGCTCGACAGGCTTCGTCCTGACATCGGAATGCTGGCGGAGGGACGTCGTCGCGAAAACCTCCTGAAGGCATTCGACGCGAACTATGGATGGAAAGTCTGTTCTGAAACTCTGTTGCCGATCCTCGACGGGAAGAAGAAAGCATCAGGGGAACCGTTCACGGTACGGGATCTGGAAGCGCGCTGGCGCGAGGTGAACAACTGGGTGCCCGAAGGCGGACGTGCAATCATGTTCACCGCCAACCACGACACGGTGAACGAAGAATATGAAAACCGTCGCGAGACACGGCTGGGCCATGCGAACCAAACGGCAGGAATTGTCACATGCTTCCTTCTGGACGGCATTCCCTTCCTCTACAACGGACAGGAAATCTGCGATGCCCATCGCCATAGTATCTTCGGTCGTTCCGCAATCAACTGGGAAAACGCCAAGACACCAGCCGCTCAGGCACGTATGGCGCTAATCAAGAAACTCTGCGAACTCCGCAAACGCGAGAATGCACTCTCCAACGGAGAAGTGCGTTGGCTGAAAACCGATCAACCGGATTCGGTTGCCGCAATCCTCCGCACTTCCGGTAAGAGTCGCGACATCCTGGGAATCGTGAACCTCAGCAAACAAGCAGTCAAAGTCACAGTCGCCGATGAGGACACGGGGAATTTCATCCCGCTTCTGACCGGTGGTGCCAAACCCATTCCAGGAGGATTTGAGTTGGAAGGATACGGCTACCAAATCGCGTTGCGGAAAGCCTCCGACGTAATGAGCGCAGAGTTCTGGAAAATCTGGAATCCCGAAGAGCAAAAGCGCATCGATGCGGACATCGAAAAATATCGCAAGGCGGACGCAACCGTCACGGATCTGCCGAAGAACGCAGAAGTGAAGATTGAGCAGATTTCGCATGACTTCCTCTTCGGTGCGCACATCTTCAACTTCAACCAGCTTGGTACGCCAGAACGCAACCGCCGTTACCGCGAGCTGTACGGGACTCTCTTCAACGAGGCGACGGTCTCGCTCTACTGGAAGAAGTTCGAACGCGTGCCGGGATTCCCGCGTTTCACCGATAGCGGGAACGACCTGGAGGCGTGGTGGAACGCCTGTGCCAATCCAAAAGAACAGTTCCACTGGCGTCGTCCCGCTAGCGACTCGCCTGTGGCCTATTGTAAGAGCCGGGGCATTTGGATTCACGGTCATCCGTTGACGTGGGCCAACGTGCGCTGGCAGTACCCTGAATGGCTCTACGAGCAGTTCTGTCCGCAGGAAGAAAAAGCGAAACTGGAGAAAATCACCGGCGATGCATGGAAGAATGCCACGCCGCAAGAACTCGGTGCGCTCGCGCCGAAATTCCTCGCTGAGATCAACCGTCTCATGGAGCAGCGCATCCGCGAAATCGCGGCTCACTACAAGGATACGATTGACAGTTACGATGTGGTGAACGAAAGCGCGATGTTCATGCCCGGTGCGGACGACGCAACGATTCCCGTAGTGAAGAATGGTTCCTCACCTAAAACAATGCTTCCCGGCGGTTACACGACGGCTTCGTTCAAGTGGGCGGATGACGCATTCCCGAAATCCGTATCGCTGAACATCAACGACTTCCGTAACGGAGAAATCTATTGGAAACAGATCCAAGACCTTCAGGCTCGTGGTTGCCGCATCACGCGCATGGGGTCGCAAATGCATCTGTTCAACCCGCAACAGACACAGGACTTCGCGGACGGAAAAATCGTCAAAATCAGTGACGGTTCCGAGTTGACGCCGCAGGGTATCCGCAAGCAGTTCGAGGAACTGTCCAAGGCAGAGCTTCCGATCATCCTCAGCGAGATCACCATCACCGCACCGAATGATGACGCGAAGGGACGGCAGGTACAGGCGACGGCCGCCCGTAACCTCTACAGAATCTGGTTCAGTATCCCGAAGATGATTGGCATCGTCTGGTGGAATGTGGTCGATGACTGCGGTGCGCCCGGAGAGCCGACGACGTCCGGACTCTTCACCCGTGCCATGCAGCCGAAACCCTCTTACTACGCACTGAACCAGTTGATCCATGACGAATGGAAGACACGCCTCACTGCACGCGCCAACGCAGATGGGAAACTGACTTTCCGCGGATTCCGTGGAAACTACCGCATTTCCTACACAGAAGGCGGAGTTGTGAAGACCAAGGAAATCCATGTGAAATAACGTGAATTGTTAAAAGGCTAAAGTGAAAGGGATTCCGCGAACTTACGTAGCCTTTTAACCACAGTAACGAAAAGGAGAATACAGACATGAAGCAATTGATTCAGGTGTTTGCCATTGCGGCGATCGCAGCGACCACAAGCGTGGCAGACGAGATGTTCCCGTTCGTCATTTCATACGACTCCCCCGACAATGTCGTGAACTTCTCACATCTGCTGGAGAAGCCGGCGGGGGCAAGCGGACGAATCCGCGTGGAGAACGGGCACTTCGTCAACGACAAAGGCCGTATCCGGTTCAACGCGACGAATCTGACCGGTCCTGCCAACTTCCCCACACACGAAGAGGCGGAGAAGTTGGCGAAGCGTCTGGCGCGTTTCGGGTTCAACTGTGTCCGACTCCATTACATGGACTGGGACTACGGGAATTTCAAGGAACCAGCGCAACATGCTCTGACCGCGATCGAAGAGAAGACCAAGCGGAATCTCGATCCTGTTCAGCTGGAACGCCTCGACTACCTGATCTACCAGCTAAAGTTGCAGGGGATTTACGTCAACATCAACCTGCACGTCGCGCGCGATCTCGATGAGTTGGACGGATTCCATGGCGCACATCCGTGGGCGAACAAGGGACTTGACAACTTCGAACCGCGCATGATTGAGTTGCAGAAGGAATATGCGAAGAAGCTGCTCCAGCACGTCAACCCATACACCAAACTCCCCTACACCACCGATCCCTGCGTGGCGATGGTGGAGATCAACAACGAGAATGCCATGCGTCGCAAGTTCTCCAATGGCTTTGACCAGCTCGGTCCAAAGTTCCAAGCGGAAGCGATGCGCCAGTGGAACGTTTGGTTGAAAGGCAAGTACAAAACCGACGAAGCACTGGCAGAAGCCTGGAAGGGAACGGCGAAGCCGCTCGGCGACGAACTGGTGACGGATGGCAAATTCGACGTTCCGATTACCATCGACGGGAAACAGTGGATTCTGCAGAAAGGCAAGAGCAAAGTCGCGCTTGCTACGATCAACGGTGTTCTGCAAATTACCATCACCGAATCTGACGGTCTCTTCCCGAAGTTGCTTCGTCCCGTCTCGCTGCAGAACGGCGAAATATATACGCTCTCCTTCCGTCTTCGCAAAGTCAAGGGAAACGGTAATGATGAAATCGGATACGCAGTTGCCGACGGTATAAAGGGGTGGACGGACTGTGGAACCCACGGAACCCTGACAAATGTCGGCAAGGAGTGGCAGAACCTCTCCGTCCCTTTCTGCGCGACACTTCCAAAGTCCAATCGTGCGCAGATACAGATCACCCGCTTCAAAGAGGGAGTCTATGAATTAGACGACGTTTCTCTCCGCGTTGGCGCAACGGAGGCCATCTCACTTGGAGGCAAGACGTTGAAAGACGGGACGATTCCTTTATTCTCCAGCAAAAAGGTCTCGCCCGAACAAGTGAAGACCGATCATCTTGCCTTTATCCACGACACGGAACTCGCCTACTGGAAAGGTTTCTGCGACTATCTGCATCAGGAACTCGGACTTCTCGCTCCGGTTTCGGGTACGCAGCTCGGCTACAGCTTCTCGGATGTGCAGGCCGCATTGGACTATTGCGACGACCATGCTTACTGGCTCCATCCAAGTCCAGTCTCACAAAAATGGATGATCGGGAATGACAGCATGGTCAACAGTCTCGGTTGCGCCAACAAATTGACCGAGAGACGGAAGACCGTTCCGAACAAACCCTATACCGTCAGCGAATACAACCACCCCTACCCGAACTTCTACGGCGCGGAAGGACAGCCCTTCCTGCGAAGCTATGGTGCGGCATACGGATGGGATGGTGTGTTTGAATACACCTATAACCATCGTAATTTCTTCGAACCGGATCACAACACCTATTTCTTCAGCATTGTGGCTCGCACCGACGTACTGGCACACATGCCTGCATGTGCGGGAATCTTCCTGCGGCAGGATGTACGCGAAATTGCAGATCCGTCACAGGAACTTTGGACTGGGGACGGCAAGGTACAAACCTCGCAGACCGGCGAATTGATCTGGAACCGCGAGATTCCCGGCAAGGCTTACTTCACGGTTAACACGGCGAACACGAAGCTTTTCACTGGCTTCCCGGAAAATCGTATGGTCAAACTTGGCGAGATGACGCTTCAGATCGGTAAGACGACACTCGGCTGGGCGACGATCTCACTCACCACTCACAAAGGACAGGGATTCAACGCAACCGGCTCTTCCCTGCTTGTCGCAACTGGCCTTTCGCACAACAACGGCGCGA
>JAFYDR010000019.1 GCA_017544725.1 Kiritimatiellia bacterium | reverse complement strand
CGTTGTCGTTACACAACCGGACGCGACGGAGCGCGTCCCTCCCATCCGTCACTGCAACCTCTGGTTGCTTACTTCTCAGCCTCTCAGCTTCCCCGCTTCTCAGCTGGGCGGCTTCGCCGCCCTACGAAGTTATAGGCAAGTGCCCCGCCTACCCCGCTTTCACAGGACTGGCAAGACCGGCAGGACTAGCGAGACTGGCGGCTAAACCCCCGTCCCCATCGTCTCCATCGTCCTCATCGTCTCCGTTTCTCAGCTGGCGGCTTGCCGCCCGTCATTCTTCATTCTTACTTTTTTCCCCTTTGGCAGTCCTCGCTTTTGGATTGCATTCCTGCGGCAGAAAGAGTATAGTTACGCGGTTTTCACCTACGGAGAAAGGTTTTTACGATGAAACAGTACAAGGTTGGTTTGGTTGGTATCGGAACTGTCGGCACGGAAATGATCAAGGTTCTGCGGGAACGGAAGTTCCCTTGCAGCGAGATCCGTGTGCTGGCGACGCGTGACCGCGACCAGGAAATCGCGGGGGAGACGTTCCATGTCCGCGAGACGAAGGCGGAGGCTTTCGACGGACTGGACATCGTTCTTTTCGCGGGAACGGAAGGCGCGAAGGGTGCCTCCAAACTTTGGGGTTGGGAAGCCGTCAAGCGTGGCGCGGTAGTCATCGACAACAGTGCGGACTTCCGGCAAGATGACCGCGTTCCGCTCGTGATTCCGGAAATCAACGCGGAGGCGTTGGACAAGCACCAAGGGTTCATCGCCGTACCGAACTGCTCGACGATTATCACCTTGATGGGGCTGGCTCCTCTCATTCGTGCTGTCCCGGTCAAGCATTTCACCGCCGTCACCTTCCAGTCCGTTTCGGGTGCGGGACACAAGGCGATTGACGAGCTTGCCGCCGAAGTCAAGGCATATCAGGGCGAGGAGATAATCGCTTACGAACCGACTGCGTTCGCAGACCAGATTGCGTTCAACGTCATCCCGCAGATCGGTGGAGAAAAGGCGGATATGCCGGGATACACCTCGGAAGAGGCGAAGATGCTCATCGAATCCCGCAAGATCCTCGGGCTTCCTGACATCAAGGTCAGCTGCACCTGCGTCCGCGTTCCGGTCTTCTACGCGCACTCGATCGCAATCCATGCGCAGTTCGCGCAACCGATGACGCCTGAAATGGCACGCGACATCATCCGGAAATCCCCCGGCGTGAAGCTGGTGGACGACCTCGCATCCGGGCTGATTCCCATGCCGATCCATGCGGGTCACACGGACGACGTCCAGGTCGGGCGCATCCGAATCGATCCGTGCGTGGAGAACGGTCTCGCCCTCTTCTGCAGTGGCGACAACATCCGCAAGGGAGCCGCGCTCAACGCGGTGCAGATCGCGGAAGCCTTGATTCAGCGCAACCTGATTTAGCCTGAACTCGGTACCGGACTCCCTCGCCCGATAAAAAGAAAGGAAAGCAAATATGACAGATGAAGAGATCGCCCGCGCTGCGGCGGCAGCCCTTGAAGACAAGAAGGCTGCGGATATCGCCGTGTACGACGTGCGAGGAAAATCCGACATCACCGACTACACGATTGTGGCGACGGGTACTTCCGCCCCACACCTCCGCGCCTTGATCCGCGATGTGGACAGGGCGTTGAACGCGCTCGGCGTGAAGAGTACAAGACAGTCTGGAGAACCGGAAACCGGCTGGGTCGTTTTGGACTACATCAACGTCATCGTCCACGTCTTCTCGGAAGAGGCTCGCGCCTACTACAATATCGAGCAGCTGTGGACGGCACCTGCCCAGCAAGCGTAACAGGAAACTTGAAGCTGATGGTTTCAAGCTTTCAGTTGTTCGTCTTACCCCGCGTATGGCTCAGCCGTGCGCGGGGTAAATTTAATAACGAAGCCTGTTGCGTTTGCGGTCACAAGAAAGCACGACCATCCCCCGACGATTCGCACAGCGAAGTTATAGACAATCTTCCAGCCCGCGCCACGCTTGGGAACGCCCATGTGGATAACTTTCGACAAACCCCGAAGGGGCAACAGTACACAGAGCGAAGGCACACTAGCATTGGAAAGGCGGCAGAATGTGACGTGGAATGACGATCTACGGTAGATTGTTCTGCCGCCCCTTCATGGCTTGGCGGATATCGGTCGTACCGCCGGAGTTCGCTTCGTGAACGGTTCGGTAGTTAGGTGGTTCGATTGTGTCGCCGCTATGCGGCTATCACAATCGACAGCTACCGATGACACGCGACAAACGACACGCGACACGCCGCATTGGACTGGCAGGACTGGCGGATCCCCATCGTCCCCATTGTCTCCATCGTCCCCGCTTCTCAGCCTTCAGCTTCCCCAGCTTTACGTGCTGGCGCGGAGCGCCTCGCTGACGGCTTAACCTTCATTCGTCACTCGTCACTGGTGTCCCGCTTCTCAGCTAGCGCCAAAAACTTCGCGCTAAAAAGAATGAGTTCGCGCTTCATTTTCTTTCGGAGTTGTGGTAGAATGTGAGCTTTCTATTCCATACATGAGGCATGGCTATGACAACAACAAGCGAGTATGACTTTACCGCGATCGAGAAAAAATGGCAGAAATACTGGGACGAGCACAAGACGTTCCGTACGCTGGATTTTGTTCCGGGCAGACCGAAGTTTTACTGTCTGGACATGTTCCCCTACCCCAGCGGCGCGGGACTGCACGTAGGACATCCCGAGGGATACACGGCGACGGACATCACCTGCCGGTACAAGCGGATGCGCGGATTCAACGTGCTGCATCCGATTGGTTGGGACGCGTTTGGACTCCCCGCAGAACAATTCGCCGTGGAGACAGGGACGCATCCTGCCATCACCACCAAGAAGAACATCGATCATTTCCGCGACCAGATCAAGGCGCTCGGCTTTAGCTATGACTGGGATCGCGAGGTCAACACGACCGATCCAAAGTACTACCGCTGGACGCAGTGGATTTTCGAGCAGCTGTACAAAAAGGGGCTCGCGTACATGGCGGAGGTGCCGGTGAATTGGTGTCCCGCACTCGGTACGGTGCTGGCGAACGAAGAGGTTATCGACGGACGAAGCGAGCGCGGGAATCATCCGGTGATTCGTCGCCCGATGCGTCAGTGGATGCTGCGCATCACCGAATACGCCGAACGGCTGCTGGCGGACCTAAACGAGCTGGACTGGCCGGAGGGCATCAAGGAGATGCAACGCAACTGGATCGGCAAGTCCGAAGGCGCAGAGGTTACCTTCACAACGACAGTCGGCGACGAGATCGTAGTTTACACGACGCGGTGCGACACGCTCTTCGGCGCAACCTACATGGTGATGAGTCCGGAGCATAAGCTGGTACGGAAATGGCTGGAGTCTGGCGTGATCACGAACGCCGATGCGGTAAAGGCATATCAGGACGAAGCCGCGCACAAGTCCGATTTCGAGCGGACCGAGATGAACAAGGAGAAGACCGGCGTCAAGCTGGAGGGCGTGTGCGGCATCAATCCCGTGAACGACACGCAGATCCCGATCTTCATCTCCGACTATGTGCTGGCGACCTATGGAACGGGTGCGATTATGGCGGTGCCCGCGCACGACACGCGCGACTACGAGTTCGCCCAAAAGTTTGGAATCCCGATGATCGAGGTGGTCGCGGGAGGCGACATCACGAAGGCGGCGTTCACCGACTGCGCGACCGGCACGATGGTCAATTCCGGTTTCCTGACCGGGCTTTCCGTGGAAGATGCCAAGAAGAAGATGATCGCTTGGTTGGGAGAGAACGGGAAAGGCCGCGCAAAGGTTCAGTACAAACTTCGCGACTGGCTGTTCAGCCGCCAGCGTTACTGGGGCGAGCCGTTCCCGATCATCCACATGGAAGACGGGACGACGCGTCTGGTCGATGAAAACGACCTGCCGCTGACCCTGCCCGAGATGGAGGACTACAAGCCGACGGGAACCGGCGAGCCGCCGCTCTCCAAAGCGAAAGAGTGGGTCGAGTACACCGATCCCGTGACGGGCGCGAAAGGACACCGCGAGACGAATACGATGCCGCAATGGGCTGGCTCCTGCTGGTACTATCTGCGCTACTGCGATCCGCGCGATGACAAGATGCTCATCAGCCCCGAACTGGAGAAGTACTGGATGCCCGTCGATCTCTATGTGGGCGGCGCGGAACACGCGGTGTTGCACCTCCTCTACGCGCGCTTCTGGCACAAGGTGCTGTACGATCTGGGCGTGGTCTCCACGAAGGAGCCGTTCCACAAACTGGTGAACCAAGGGATGATTCTGGGGATGTCGTACAAGACGGCGCGCGGCGTGCTGGTTCCGATGGACAAGGTGGTCTGGCGCGACGAGAAACCCTACGGTGCGGAGGAAGGCGGCGAGGAAGAGTTGCTGACGGAAGCCCCCGCAAAAATGTCGAAGAGCCTGAAGAATGTGGTCAATCCCGACGACGTGATTCGCGAGTACGGCGCGGACAGCATGCGCCTGTACGAGATGTTCATGGGACCGCTCGTCGCGGTGAAGCCGTGGAACACGCGAGGCGTGGACGGCGTCTTCCGTTTCCTGAAGCGCGTGTACCGGATGATCACGCACCAGCAGATCGTCGATACCGAACCGACCGCCGAACAGCGTCGGATGCTACACGTCACGATCAAGAAGGTGACTGAAGATTTGGACACGATGAGCTTCAACACAGCCATCAGCGCGATGATGATTTTCCTGAACGAGTTTGCGGGAGAGGGCAAGTCGCTCCCGAGAGAGGCTGCGGAAAAGTTCGTTCTGCTGCTCTCCCCGTTCGCGCCGCATCTCGGCGAAGAGCTGTGGGAGTTTCTCGGGCATACGGAGTCGCTTGCCTACGAGACGTGGCCGACGTACGAGGAGAAGTATCTGGCGGTAGATGAAGTGGAAATCCTCGTGCAGATATTGGGCAAGCCCAAGGCTCGCATTCGGATTCCGCACGGCGCGGACAACGCGACAATGGAGAAGGTCGCGATGGAGAACCCGCAGGTGCAGGCGGCGCTGGCGGGGCGGACGGCCGTCAAGGTAATCTGTGTACCGAACCGTCTGGTCAACATCGTAGCGAAATGAGGCATCTTTTTTTCATGCGGAATGCGTATTGACAACGGCATGGGATAAAGGTAAAGTATTTCCAACAGTTCGATTTGAGCAAGGAGAATTGGAACATGGCGAGTTTAACCGTTTTGGATGGTGCGTTGAAAGGACAGCGACTGGAGCTGCAGCAGGGCGTCACGCGTATCGGGCGCCGAGAAGGAAATGACTGGGTTCTGCCAGATCCCTCGATTTCCGGGACGCACTGCGAAGTGGAGGTCGGTGCAGACGGCATCCTCATCCGTGATCTCGGCTCCACCAACGGGACCAAGGTGAACAACAATCCCGTGAAGGAGCAGATGATCTTCCGTAACGACATCCTAATGTTCGGCGACGTTCCCCTCATGCTGGAGGGAGACGATGTACCGGAGGGAGGCAAGAGCGCACCGGCGGAGATTCCGCGCACGACGATTGTGATCCGTCAGAACAAGAAGGTGGAGCCCCCGAAGGAGTTCACGAAGAAATCCAACAGCAACAGGATCTGGGTTATCCTGATCATACTCCTGCTGCTAGTGATCGCCTACCCGCTCTTCCTGTACATCAGCAGTCTCTTTACCAAGTAGGAGCGAGTGTGGGAGAAGGCTTGTCTTCCTGTGCGCTGTGCCCGCGCGCCTGCGGTGTGAACCGGACGTCGGGACAGAAAGGTTGGTGCGGGGCAGGAGACCGTCCCCGCATCTACCGGTACGGGCCGCACTTCGGGGAGGAGCCGCCGTTGGTCGGGACCAAAGGATCCGGGACGGTGTTTTTTTCGCGGTGCACGTTGCGCTGCCTCTACTGCCAGAACTGGCCGTGGAGTCAGGAGGGCGAGGGAGAAGACGTGACGGTGGAGCGGTTGACCGCAATCCTGCGCGAGCTGGCGGAGATGGGATGCCACAACTGGAACCTGGTTTCCCCCACCCCGTGGCTGCCGTTCATAAGAGATGCGGTTGCTCCATTACTTAGGCTTGGAATTTCTCTTCCTTTCGTGTATAATACGTCCGGTTTTGAGACACGCAGCACGTTGGAGGAGTACGCCGCGCTGGCGGACATCGCGCTCTGCGATCTGCGTTACGCGCGTGAGGAAACCGCAGCGGAGGCATCCGGAGCGGCGAATTACGTGACGGCGGCGCGGGAGACGGTGAAGTGGTTCTGGGAGAACCTGGGACCGCTGAAACTGGATGAAGATGGGATTGCGCGTCGTGGTGTCATCTGTCGCCTGCTGGCCCTGCCGGGGCATGTGCAGGAGGCGGTGGACAACCTCGAATGGTTGGCGGAGAACGTGGGCACCCGCGTTCACGTAAGCGTGATGTCTCAGTACACGCCGGTGTACAAGGCTCTGGAAAAGGAGCCGTGGAACCGGAAGCTGTTCGAAGAGGAGTTCGAACTGCTGCGGATCGCGGTGGACGAATTGGGATTCGACGGCGGATGGGTGCAAGAGTTTGAAGGTGAGGCGCCAGCCGGTCTGCTTGGACAGTCGATGTCCGCAGGCAAAGGCGTTGTTGGGTATCCGGTAGAACCGGGCCGGGAAGCGGGTGCTTCCCGAGCGGTTTCCTGTGAAGGAGCAGAAACGCCGCGCTGAGAGGCGGGGTGGGAAAGAGGTCAAATGAGCGGACATAATAAATGGTCAACCATTAAGCACAAGAAAGGCGCCGCCGATGCAAAGCGCGGCAAGATCTTCTCGAAGATCGCCAAGGAAATTACGATTGTCGTGAAGGCAAGCGGCGGAAACCCGGATAACAATCCCACGCTCCGCACGCTGCTGGAAAAGGCGAAATCGGTCAACATGCCGAACGACAACATCACGCGCGCCATCAAGAAGGGCACGGGCGAGCTGGCTCCAGACGTGTTGGAAGAAATCACGTATGAGGGTTACGCGCAGGGCGGCGTCGGACTGGTCATCAACGTCTCGACCAGCAACAAGAACCGCGCAGCGGCTGAAATCCGCAGCGTCTTCAAGAAGAACGGTTCGGAATTCGCCACGCCGGGATCGGTCTCGCGCAACTTCGAGCGCAAGGGCACGATCCTCATCCCGAAAGCGGACGGCGTGACCGAGGACAAGCTGATGGAAATCGCGCTGGAAGCAGGCGCGGAGGATATCGTGGATGATGGCGACGGCTTTACCGTCTCCACCCCGCCGAAAGAATTTTATGCCATCTGTCAGGCTCTGACTGACGCCGGCATAAACTACGACCAGGAGAACTCGGAAGTCGGTCTGGTCCCGCTGATGTATTCGCATGTGACGGATCCTGCGGTGGCAAAGGCTGTCAACCGGTTCGTGAACGCTCTCGAGGAGAACGAGGACGTTCAGGACGTCTATCACAACATGGAGGTTGACGACTCCATTGCTGATCAAATTGAGGAGGAATAAGTCATGCATACGCGTACATTGGCATTCATCCTGTCCGTCGTCACGGTGGCGGCGCTGACAGCTCGTGCGGATGAGGTGATCTTCAAGTCGGGCGACAAGCTGACGGGTACCGTCAAGTCTGTCGAGGGCGGAAAGATGACCTTCGAGTCGAAAGTCGCCGGAACGATCACGTTGAGTCTGGACGACATCAAGACGTTCACGACCGAACAGCCGATCGCCGTCGTGACCAAGCAGAACGCGGAGGAACCGATCAATCAGGCTGCCGCCGCTTCCGGCAAGGAAGGCTTCGTGAGCATGGGCGGCAAGACCGATGTCGCGATCGCCGACATCGACAAGGTGAATCCCCCCGCCGTGAAGTGGACGGGCAAGGTCACCGCCGGCGCGGTACTCGCGCGCGGCAACACGCACTCCTCCAGCGCCAACCTCGGTTATGAGGCTGCTCGCCGTTCGGAGAACTTCCGGCTCAGCTCCCTGGGTGCCTACTACTTCGAGAACCAGAAGGATCTCTCCACGAAGGAGAAGCACACCACAGCCGACAACTTCTTCGTCAAGGGTCAGGCCGACTGGTTCTTCACCGAGAAGAGCTACCTGTACGGCAACATCAAGTACGAGAAGGACCGTATCGCGAAGTTGGACAAGCGTCTCACGCCCGGTGCCGGTTACGGTTACCAGTGGATCGAAGAGTCGGACATGAACCTCTCCACGGAAGCAGGTCTCGCCTGGACGTACGAAAAGTACAAGGATCCGACGGAAGAGAACCGCTACATGAGCGGGCGTCTCGCCTACCATGTGGACAAGACCCTCTGGTCGAAGGTCAAGCTCTACCACAACCTCGAGTGGCTGCCCAGCTTCAAGAGCTCGGATATGTACTTAATCAACGCTGACCTCGGTCTGCAGGCGCCCATCACGGATCGCCTCGCGTTCGACGCCAAGGCCATCTGGGCGTACAACAATAATCCGGCCGCCGACCGCTATCGCACCGACAGCCGTTACATCATGGGCTTGAGCTGGCTCTTCTAAGCTGTTCGCTTTAGGCTTTCAAAAGACGCGCCCGCGAATCACTCGCGGACGCGTTTTTATTTTGTACTTGTTCCTTTTTTCGCGCCTTCAACCCGCTCTTGGTCACGCACCGCCTCATGGACGCCGTGGAAGAGGCATGGAACGAACGGGGCGGCGACAGCCCCGCCCCCCCGACGTCGTAGGAAATGGCAGAGCGGATGCGCCGCGCCATGGAACAGGCTCGCCTCCGTGCGGGCAGCATCACCTGTGTCCCCCAGCCGCCACCATGCGGGGGTTCGGGGTGAATCCCCCGTCCGTTCCCCGCGCTAGGACCGCCGCTACTATATCGAGCTGTCCTTCGACGCCCGCCAGATGCTATGCCGCCAACTAGTTAGGTTAGGCAGGATAAGCTGGTAAAGCGTGTTAAGCTAGGCAACGGAGATGTTGCCCAGCTTAACACGCTTATTCGGATTTAGGCTTGTTCGTTATCCCAATTCTGGTATAAAATGTGGCGAAAAGCTCGGAAAGAAACGTTTATGAGTAGAATCGGTAGCAGGATTTGCGTTGGGACATTGATTGGTCTCTCCGCCGCTGCGGAGGTGCCGTGCGCACGGATTCCGTATGACGGTGCACCGGTACAGATCGATGGCGAAATCGCCGAGACGGAATGGGCGAATGCCGCCATAATCCACGACATCCGTCCGCTCGGTAGCGCGTATGCCGGGACATGCCGAACCGAGTTCCGCGTGAAGCACGACGACGAGAAGATCTATGTTGCGGTTCGGTGCGAGGAGAGGGAGGCGGGCTACCCGATCAGCTTCCCGCGCACCTGGGACGAGTCGTTCTTCCGAAACGACGACTGCGTAGAGGTCGTTCTGGGGATGCCGGATCCCGAACTGCGGGATCGCGGCGCAATCGACATGGGCGGATACGAACATGCGATGGACACGGCGGTGGCGGCAGCGGATTTCTACTACTCGTTTGCCGTCAACGCCTCAGGCAGCCGCCAGCTCTGCTACAACGAGATGCCGGTCGGAGATGGCGGATTCGAGAGTGCCTGCCATCGCGGACAGGGTGAGTGGACAGTTGAGCTGGCGGTTCCCCGCACGACACCGGGGCTGGACACGCTGGCGGGTATCACCTGCTGCGCGAACCTCATCCGCCACCGTCCTCCGGAGATGCTGGGATGGCACCTACCGTCGTTTGGCGGCTATGCTCCGATGCCGTTCGGGCAATTCCAATTCCTGCGCACTGGCGAAACGACGAGTACGTCGGAACCGTGGCCGCGCGACAAGCCGACACCGTCTCCCAATGCGCCTATTTCCGCATCCATCGAGTACGGCCCGTTAAATCGCGTGGTTGTGGGAACGATCAAGGTTCCCGAAGACAAAGCTGGGCTTACCGTGGAACTTGCGGTGGAAGGTTTGCCCCTCGTGCGGGAATCGCTTGCGAACTGCGACGCACGGAGTCGCAGTGGCGTGACGGGTGCCGCGTACGTGGTCTGCGACTTGCCGCCGGGCGATCAGCCGGAGCGGAAGGCCACGTTGTGCGTATTACGCAACGGCACGCAGGTCTGCCGCGTCGAGAAGGTATGCCCTGCGACGAAGATGCCGGAATGGGTCGGCACGAAAGAGGCGTCGGAATACCTCCGCGAGAAGATACCTGCGCCGTGGACGATGCCGGTGATCGAGGGACACGACGTACGGTTGGTGGACAAGACGATTTCCTTCGGCGGTAACGGGCTACCATGCGCCGTTGTCCGTACGGATGCGCTGAGCACGACCTTCCGCACCATGCCGTTTCTGCGTACCGTCGTGGATGGTGAGACGGTTGTTCCTGCATTCGGTGAACCCGTTTTGACGGCAGACGCCAATCGGGTTCTGGTGTCGGCAACTGGTTACGGTAACGGTATCCGGATTCGCGTCTTCGCTATTCTGGACTATGACGGCTTTCTCGACTATACGTTTGCGGTGGAGGGCGAACGAGCCACTTCCGTGGAACGGCTGGAACTCGTCCTGCCGCTGTGCGTGTCGGCCGCGCGCAACTTCCTGCCGGGAACGCTGGTGCAGAACGGCGGTGCGCTCTCCAACGCGGGGTGGCGCGGAGCTGGGTGTCCGTTTTGGATCGGCAACGAGCAGGAAGGGCTCTCCTTCAATTACGACGAGTCACCGTTCCGCACAACCTGCAAGCGCAGCCAGCTTTCCGTTACATCCATGCCAGACGGCAAAGACGCGGTACTCGTCTTCACCGACGCGAAGGGGCAACTTGCGAGCGGTTCCACATTCTGTTTTTTCCTGCAGCCGACGCCCACGAAACCTTATCCGCTGAAACCCGTGCGCAATCGGTACACATGGTGGTGGGAAGGATGGAGTCGCTTCCACGGTTATCCCGACATTTCAAAGACGAACGAGATCCGTACGGCGATCGCAAAAGTGGCTCAGCAAGACAAGAAACTGATTCTCTACTGTTGCCAGGGGTTACAGGAGAACGCTCCAGAGATGATGGCATGGCGAGATGACTTCGTGATGAAACCGGATTGGTGTTACTACCGTTGGAACGACCACAACTGCTTTGCCACATGCAAGCGCGGTCCGGAGGGCGATTTCCAGTTGGCGTCCTGGGCACGACTCATCCGCGAAACGGGAATCTCCGGCATGATGAGTGACGGACTGTCAATCGCATGGACATGCGCCAACCCGTTACATGCGCATTGCAGCGGACGCACGATGCCCCCCGTTGTCGGCGTGGAATCGTGTTCGCGTACAATTGCCCAGCGGAATTTCCTCAAGCGCGTACGCGGACTCTTCGACCGCACAGGCAAGCCGTTCTGTATGGTCGGGCATACTGGCGGAGCCATCGACCCCAACACACTGGGATTCTTCGACGCCTATTTCGAAGGCGAACAACTCAGCCGTCTCCGACGCGGTTACTATCCCTCCCGTGCGCTCTTCAGCGTTGGCTACAGCGGACTTCCCTGGGGCTGGCGCACGATCTACTGGCCGAAGCAACTGCACAACTACGAAGGAATGGACAGTGCACTTTGTTACGCGCTTCTGCACAACAGCGAATTCTACGTAAATCACGATATTGATCCTCCTCACATTGACACAGACATTCTGGAGCCGTTCTCCACGTCAGATACGGTGTTCCGTCCCTACTGGAAATCGCAGAATCGTGTCACGTTCCGATCCAACCGTGCGCTCCTTTCCCTCTACGAACGCACGAACGCCGTGTTGCTCATCGTAGGCAACTTGACGCCAGCGGCGACACCATACGAATTGGATTTCTCCAGCCTATGGCCCAACGAGTCAGTTCATGCGGAGGATCTTTTGCTAAAACACCCGATCGACGGATTGAAGATTTCTGAAACGCTTGCTCCACACAGTTGCCGTATCGTGAAGGTATCCAAAGGCTTGCCTGCAACGGACGGGACACCCGTTGTCACAGGAAGGCGCCAAGATGGCGGCTCTCCATACGGGAGGGACTCGCATGTCGTCGCAACTGCGGTATCATTGCCGAAAACGAACGACAAAGAAACGTTGGAGGGCGGCACGTGGTCGTTCAAATACGCGAAAGAGGCGTCGGTCGCACCTGACGGTACAGTGCACGTCCAAGCGGTTCCCTACACGCCCGAACCCGTGACTGCTTTCAATTCCGTTACGTTCGGGCGTACGCTCACGGTCAAAGGGACACTGTGTTCCACGGAACGTATTCGGATCGGGCTGGGTGACCACCACTTTCTCTCATTCGGCAACGGTTTTCCGGCATACGGTTGGATGTTCACGGGGCCGACGGATCCCTACGGACGCGGCTGGGTCTATCCGCATGTCAAGGTCAAGAGGTACGAGCCCGTCGCATTCCGCCTCGCGCTTACGAACGGTGTACTGAATGTCTGGTACGACCAACAGCGTCTCGTGCGCGATCTCAAGCTGGAGATGGCACCATCCGGCAACCGTTTTTCAATCGGAACCTGGCACATCGATCATTTCGAGTTCCATCCCGAGGCGGCTACGCCGCCAGCAGGACAAGCTGAGAAGCGGGGAAGCTGAGAGGCAAGCCGCCGAAGGC
This sequence comes from Kiritimatiellia bacterium, assembly GCA_017544725.1. Taxonomy (GTDB): domain Bacteria; phylum Verrucomicrobiota; class Kiritimatiellia; order RFP12; family UBA1067; genus RGIG8368. The sequence continues at coordinate 5,066 of JAFYDR010000019.1, read as the reverse complement.
GGCAATGAAAAGAGAAAAATGAAGAATAAAGGAGACGTATCGCATGACGTTTGTCGCGTGTTATCGGTAACTATCGATTGCAATCGGGCGGGGCAACGTCCCCGTTGCTCAACTTAACCCGTTTACCCGGCAGGTGGAGTGAGCCGCCCCAACGTAACAACAACGCCCTCGTCGTCGAAACCGACAGGGGTTGCGACTGCATGGTTACGGAAGCCCTGAAAGGGCGTTAACTACATAGACGGGGGTGAGCAAAGCGTAACCCCCGGTGGTACCCCAACCATCGACCAAGCCCTGAAGGGGCGGCAGAACAATTTACCACAGCCCGTCATGCCATGCCACTTTCTGTCGCCCTTCAGGGCTAACGCGCCTTTGCTTGATTCCGGGGGCGGCGCTACGCTTGCCCCGCCTGTGTACCTTCGCCCCTTCGGGGTTTGTCGAAAGTTATCTCCATGAATACTCCCGCGGTGCAGGCGGGGTGCTTGCCTCTTTTTACCTCACGCAAAGTTCACGAAGTTCGCGAAGTGTAAGCGTCTTGAGGTCGCTTGAGATGTACGGGACACCACGGCGGCTACGCAGCAATGAAGAATGAAAATGAAGGAAAATGCCACAGTTCTTCTTCATTCTTCATTCCGAACGAAGTGAGGCAACGGGGATGTTGCCCCTCCCGAGGCGGCTAAAGCCGCCAGCTGGTTAGGCTGGATAAGCTGGTAAAGCGTGTTAAGCTAGGCAACGGAGAGGTTGCCCCTCCCGTCTTTGCGCACTTTGCGTGAAGATAAAATGCGCTGGCTCCGTGTTTCTGCGTACCCCTTCACACGAAGATGCTTTGGAAATCGACCTTTTCGGTTGAGAGGGCGAACACCACGGGGAGATCGCGAAGGGCTTGGAAGAAGGAGGTGAAATAGTTCCCGTATTCTTCGTCCGTCTCCTCTGCAAACGCGGGGCGAAGCCCCAGGAGCACGAGCGAAGAATCACGGGAAGTCTCGGTAATTAGCGATAGTGGCGAGTGATCAGGTTTGGAGACCAGAACGATTTCTGCCCGAACGCGCGCCTCTGCGAGGAATTTCTCCAGCGTGCGCTGGGCGTTCTCGCGGTTCTCTTCTGACTCCACCGCGTGACAGAGACGTAACCGGACCCCCTGCCATGCCTCGCTCTGTGACAACAGATAGGCGATCGCCAGCAAGAATGGCGCATTCCCCTTTTTACCACGCCACCAAATATCGATGACGCCAGCCCCTTCCGCAAGTTCTTCCCGAACCCGCTCTGAAACCGTAATCAGATTTTTCTCACGCGAGACCAACAATTTCACGAAGGCGGCGAACGAAGCAGGCTCGGACTCGGCGGGCATACCCGTCAGGACGGTATTGGGCACGAGCGGTCCCAGTCCGTAAGCGCGAACCAACTCGCCCATTCCAATCCAATGCGTCTTGCCGGGATGGATTCGGACAACCGACTCGATCCGTTGGTCTTCCAGATACTGGCGCAACGAAGCGCGCATGTTTTCCGCCCGATCGAAAGACCAAGCTGTTTCCGGGATGACAGTCGCGAAGGTGACGAGGCTACGGTTGCGTGAAATGGCGGCAGCCAGCTCTACCAAATGACTACGCTTCGAGGGAGTTCCGCAGAACACGAGCAGATGCGGACGCCAGTTCCGACCATCATTCTTGCGGAAGGAGATGCGACGAACCAAGAAACGGATTCCAAACATCAGCATACCGTACCGAATGTCGCTCCAGCGTGCGCGTAGATTGCGGCGGACCATAAACCAGTATATCAGAACAATGCACGCGAGGGCGATGAAAGTGGCACCCGAATTGATCATGAACATCATCCCGATACAGCCCGCAAATCCGAGGAAGGAAAAGATTGCGGGAACATGGAAAGTCGGACGCCATGAAACGTTTCCCATCAGTTCCTCCAGCGCGGCGGAAAGATTCAGCAACCCATAAACCGTTAGGTTGAACATCGTCAGGACAGGGGCAATCACGTCAATGTCGCCCAGCCAAATTCCACCCGCAGCGATCGCGAACGAAAGCGCGGTTGCGAAACGGGGGTCGTTGTTCGCGCCGTAACCGCGACCGAGTGTGCGTGGCAGAACGCGGTCTTTGGACAACGCCTGCAAGACGCGTGGCGCTGCGAGCAGCGCTCCCAGCGCACTGGAAAGAGATGCCGCCCACACACCTGCGAGAACGGGAGCTTGCCAGCGCGCGCACTTCTGGAAGATCATGCTGTCCGACAACAAGGCGGGCGTATCGCCGACAAAACAGAAGAGGCAAATCGGAACGGCGATGTAGATGACGTACCCCGTTAGAACGGATGCCAGCGTACCAGTGGGAATCGACTTGCCTGGATCCTTCAGGTCACCCGACATCCCCACGCCGGAAAGGATTCCGGTGACCGCAGGAAAGAATCCCGCCAGAACGATCCAGAATCCTTTTTTCGCAATGGGTTCCGTCGGCATCGCGAGTATATCCGGCGAGGGAGTGCTACCTAGAAAGAAGGAGACAAGAGAAATCGCAATCGCCGCCATGATCAGGAATTGCGCCTTCAGCGCAAGATTGGCAGAGATAATCGAGAGGATGGTGAGAACAAGCAGGGTGCCCGTTCCAACAAGGCGAGGATCCCATCCCGCCGCATAAGAAAGTCCGCCAACGAACGACTCCGAAAAACCGGCGATGTAAAACGCAATACTCACCGCTTGAGAGAGGAAAAGCGGAATCCCGATCGCCGCACCCGTCTCGACACCGAAGGATCGGGAAACCATATAATAGGCACCGCCCCCCTGAACACGCATGTTGGTGGCAAGCGAAGAGATGGAAAGACCGGTCAGAAACGTAATCGCGCTAGACAGCGTCACGATCAAAATCGTCTGCGTAAGCCCCGCGTTTCCCAAAACCCATCCGAAACGGAGGTACATCACCACGCCGATGATCGTTAAGATACTTGGAGTGAAGACACCCTTGAACGTCCCGAATCCATACCCCTTCTCGGCTTGTCTTTTCCCTGTCGCCATCTCGCGTTTCCTTTTCGTACTGTAAAGTAGTACTATAGCAAATCCCCTCCCCTGATGACAAGTATGGACTCGGAACGGGAGGCAATAGTGGCAACGGGCGCTTCGCGCCAGCTGAAAAGCTGAGAAGCCGAAAAGAAGGCAATAGGGAGTAGGCAGTAGCGGCGGCTGAGAAGCGGGGACCGATGGGGACCATGGAGACGATGGGGACAATGAGGACGGGTGTTTAGCCGCCAGTCTCGCCCGTCATGCCAGTCTCGCTAATCCGTTCCGTCGCGAGCAACGTCCCCGTTGCCCAGCTTTACACGCCTAACCAGCTTAACACGCTGGCGGCGCAAGCCGCCTTGCCGCCTTGCAGCCTTGCCCCTTTTTCGAACTTCTCTGTAATTTTCAGCTTTTCGGAGCTTGCCGGGTTTGGTACTCTTATTGCCATCTATGAAACAATCTGTCTATTTGTTGTTGCTCCTGACCATCGGAGGCATTGCCGCGACCGGATGGGCACAGAGCGGTGCAGCCCGCAGGTTTAACCAGCCGTACGCCACGGATTATTTCGAGGGGTTCAGCGTCCTGGACGAGAAGAAGAAGATTCCGCAGAAGGAACCGTCCTTCTGGTTCGACTTGACGTATCACACGCCAAAGGAACAGTTGGACTACGCGCGGATCAAGGATGAGGCGGGCGAGACGCGTCGCGCGCGCCATGCGTATGAAGCGCTGGTGCGCGAGTGGCCGGAATCCGATGAGGCTTGCAAGGGGCAGCTAGCTCTGGCGCGGATGTTGGAGCGGAACGGGAAGTTGTCGAAGGCATTCGACGAATACCAGTATCTGCTCGCTTACTACGCAGGACAATGTCCGTTCTACGAGGTGCTGGACTGCCAGTTCAAAATCGCGAATTCCCTGCTGGCGACCGAACGTAGTATGTTCGGTTGGCGTCTGGACGGAAGCGACGAGCAACGCGAACGTTTCGAGACAATCGTACGGAACGCGCCGCGCTCCCCGATGGTTCCAGAGATGCTCCTCATCATCGGTAGCATCCGCCTCTCCGCCAACGAGCTGAAAGAGGCGATCTCTGTCTATGACGGTCTCCTGAACCGTTTCCCGGAATCCAAACAGGCTGTGTCTGCAGCCTATCTGGACGCGAAAAGCCGTTACCTGCTGACCATGAAAAACCGATCGAACGAGGATCGCTGCCGCAATTCCGTCGCCTTCTTCCGTGCGTTGTTGGAACGGATGCCCAACCACCCGGAGAAGAAGGAATTGATCGGCTGGCAGAAGGAGTTGACGGATCTGCTCATTGAGCAGAACTACCGTGCCGCCGTATTCTACGACACCAAGCAGCGCAACGCCGTTGCCGCCAAAACCGCCTACCAGAAATTCCTGAAGGAGTTCCCCGATTCCAAGTATGCAGAGGATGTCAAGAAGCGTCTAGAGGCATTGAAACAAGGCGCGGCTCCGCTGCGCCGATAACCTGAAACGGAGGTAAGGAATGAAACTATTTGGCCATCTGTTGATACTTGCCGCTCTCTTCTTGAACGGGTGCGCCAGCTATACCTGGCGTTCGCGCGTACCGGAGGATCTGCGCACCATGGCAGTCCCGGTTTTCGAGAACGAATCGGGCCAACCGGAGCTGGACGCGATCGTGACGAAATACACCCTGCGCGAATTACAGCGGGAAGGAACATTCAAAATTGAGCGGCTTAGCGATGCCTCGCTAAAACTGCTCGGCAAACTGACGCGCGTCAAAACCGAGTCAATCACCTTCGACCGCAATTTCGGTTCCCGTACCGCCGAATACCGACTCTCGGTCGTTGCCGAAATCACGCTGGTCGATACCGCATCCGGCAAAACGTTGATCGACCGGCAAAAGATTAAGGCGCGAACAACCTTCCTCACCCACGGTGACATGCTCACCGGATTACAGGATGCCTACCCGCGCGTTGCGAAGGAACTCTCCCGTTCCATCGTTGATGCGATTCTCGCCCACTGGTAAACAGCTGCACGGGCGACAGGATGTCCCTGTGTCGGGACAGAATGTCCCGTAGTGGAAAGACGGCTTGCGCCG
>JAFYDR010000279.1 GCA_017544725.1 Kiritimatiellia bacterium | reverse complement strand
CTTTCAGCTGTTAGCTATTAGGGGTGTAAGGGACACGCCGCTTCTTAGCTTTTAGCTTTCAGCTGTTAGGTATTAGGGGTGTAAGGGACACGCCGCTTTTCAGCTTTTAGCTTTCAGCTGTTAGGTATTAGGGGTGTAAGGGACACGCCGCTTTTCAGCTTTTAGCTTTCAGCTGTTAGCTATTAGGGGTGTAAGGGACACGCCCCTGCCGCCTTTCTCAGTTGGCGGCTTTGCCGTCTGTCATTCGTCATTCGTCACTCGTCACTCGCGCGAAGCGTCCCGCCTCTCAGCTGGCGGCTTTGCCGCCTTCCCGATAATCTTTAGGATGGTTGTCTGGAGCAGGAACATTTCGGGGAGAGAGCAACTGACCAGCTTTTCGCGCATGGTGATGAGCAAATAGCGCGCGATACGCAGTTCTCGCATCGTGAAGCGTCCGACAAAGGGAAGGATTTTCCTCAACCGCCAGCTGTTCATCGTCTTGGGGTTGACGGGTAGCGTTTGCAGGATCACAGACTCCTCGGGCGAAATATTTGCAGACCAGTTACCGTTGCGAATCCAACCGCGATCCACCGCCTCGCGCACAACGATCATGTCGCGGATGTTGTTCTCCAACATCGCGTCCAGCATCATCGCAATTCCCTTCTGTCCCTCCAGCTTCCGCAGAATCGCCATCGTCCGTTTGGCGTCGCGGGCGTTGAACGCCTCCAGCACGTCCCACGCCTCCGTCTCGCGTCCCAGACAGGTAATCGCCTCAATGTCCGCTTTCGTTACCTTGCGGTTGGGATGGACATAGAGGCTCAATTTTTCCAGTTCGTTGACCAGTGTGCGTGTATCGGTTCCCACACGTTGCAGGAACTCCTCCCGCACTGCGAGATCCATCTCCAGACCAACCTGCCGAATCAATGTGTCGAGTTTACCTTCCGCCGCCTTGTCCTGTTCCCAAGACTTGAGGTTCGAGCCGAAGTCCTCGACCTCTCCCATCTTCTGGCACGCCTTGAAAAACGAGGAGTTGCGCGGGACATTGGGGGTCGTGATCAACAGCGTGTGTCCCGATGGCAGGGGTGCTTTCACCAGTTCCGTAAGTTTGGCGATGGCGGAAGAGGAAGATTCCGTGTTCCCGTCCTCATCCTCCGCCTTCTTCTGGAAAAACGTCGCGTTCTTCAACCATGTGGTTTTGTTCCCGCCTAAAAAACTCTCCGTACGGACAGACTCGATGCAGGAGTTGACCGCGCGCTCGGCATCATCCGCATTTGCCACATCGCCGTCAATCACCTCCAGCCCGAAGTCGCGTTCCGACTCTGGCACAAGCTGGGCGACCCGCTTTTTCGCGGATTCCGTAACGAGGTAATTGTCATCCCCGCAAATCAAGACGAGTGCTTTGTCGGCCATTTTCGCTCCCCTACAATGCGGCGGCGACCAGATCGCCGATCTCGGTTGTCGTGAATCCCATCTCGTTCGCCTGCTGCGACTTCATCTTGGGAGTTGTCGCGGCGATGGCGCGTTCGATGGCGTCACCCGCGTCACGTTCGTCCAACGACTTCAGCATCATGGCGCCCGCACCGATTGCGGCAAGCGGGTTGATCGCGTTCTTGCCGGTCCACATCGGCGCGGTTCCACCGATCGGCTCGAACATAGAGACGCCGCCCTCGTCCGGATTGATATTCCCGCCGGCGGCGACGCCGAGACCGCCCTGCGTGGCGGCAGCCAGATCCGTGATGATGTCACCGAACATATTCTCCGTGACAATCACATCGAAGATTTCGGGGCAGTTCACCATGTAGAGGCAGGTCGCATCGACATGGTAGTATTGCCTCCGAACATCCGGATAGGCCGCGCCAATCTCTTCGAAAGCATCCATCCAGAGTTGCCCCGCATACTGCAACACATTCGTCTTCAGTACCAGCGCAAGCGTGTTCTCCTCGCCAATGCCGCGAGCCTTCTTCCCGTTCGCGCGGGCGTAGTCGAAGGCGTACCGGAGACAACGCGCCACTTGGAAATAGTTGTACACCATGTTCTGCACGGCAACGCATTCGTGCGTACCCGCGTTCGAGATACCGCCCATGCCCGTGTAAAGGCCACCCGTATTCTCGCGGATGACCGTGTAGTCGAGATCTTGCGGACGCTTGTCTCGCAACGGTGTCTGCACACCGGGGTAGAGCTTGACGGGACGCAGGTTGATGTACTGGTCCAAACGGAAACGGAGCGGGAGCAAAATACCGCGCTCCAGAATGCCGGGCTTCACGGCAGGATCGCCAATCGCGCCCAGATAAATCGCGTCGAACTGCGAAAGCTCCTGCAACACACTCTCAGGCAACGTCTCACCAGTGCGAAGATAACGTTTCGCGCCCAAGTCGTAGGTCGTCTTCTCCAACTGAAAACCGAACTTCTGCGCCGCAGCATCCAGCACCTTGCAACCTTCTCCAATCACCTCCGGCCCTGTCCCGTCTCCCGGCAACACCGCAATTCGATATGTTTTCATCTCTCTCGTAAGCTCCTTTCAACGCCGTCCAGTGTACACGAAACTCGAAAAAAAGAAAATAGCTTTTCAGAGCTTTTAGCTTTTAGGGAAGTGCACGGGCGCAGTGTGCAAAGAGACGGAGCTGATGCCCCGACCCCCACTGATGGTAAGCCCGCGCAAAAAACCACTTTTTCACTCGTCATTCGTCATTGCGCGGCTCGCCACCCCCTTCTTTCCACGGTTCGACGTGGATGTTCGTGACGGTGGACTCGCCGAAACGGGCGCACAGTTTCTCTTCTAGCAGAGTCGCGCCCCGATGTGCTTCCTCCACGCTCATCTTGGGGTTCACACGTACATGGATGTCGATCACGACCAGCGCACCGACCTTGTGTGTCCGCAGATTGTGTGGATTGGAGAACTCCGGAATGGACAATGCGAGTGTCTCGATTTCTTTCTCCACCTCGTCGGAAAGGGAACGTTCCGTCAGGTTCAGGAGTTGCTCGTGCAGAATCTCGAACGATACCTTCAGCAACAACACGGAGGCAAGCAGGGCGGCGATCGGATCCATCACGCACCACCGCTTCCCGAAAAAGACCGCCGCACCGATACCGAGTGCCGTCCCGACGGACGAAAAGGCGTCCGACCGGTGATGCCACGCATTCGCGATTACTGCGTCACTTTCGATCAGTCTGCCGACCGCAATCGTGCGACGGAAAACGTATTCCTTTACCAACACGGAAATGACGGCTGCCCAGAATGCGACACCTTTCGGTTGCGTCAGCTCCTCTCCGTTGATTGCCTGAAAAATCTGCCGAATCGCATCCCCGCCGATTTTCAGCGCCACTGCCAACAGGAGCAATCCGACGAACGCCGCCGCCAGCGTCTCGTACGTGCCGTGTCCGTAGTCGTGATCCCTGTCGGGCGGGCGGCGCGCGTAACGGATGCCGATCAGAACAGCCACATCCGTCGCGAAGTCCGACAACGTATGGATCGCGTCAGCGATCATGGCAGCGGATCGACCGAATATGCCCGCCGCCAGTTTTACCAGAAACAGACCGATGTTCACCCACACGCCCAGTCGCGTCACCATCACGGCGCGACGCGCCCGTTCTTCCATCTCCATGCAAACCATCGCATCCCCCATCATTGCTTCACCCCTCCAGTCTATCTTGTTTTCCCGCCACTTGTCAAACTGGGAGCTTGCGCAGACTGAAGGTCGGGCGTATCTGCGTATTTCACCCATCTCATGCGCACGAAGCGGGCGGGGGCGCTTTTTTACCTCACGCAAAGTTCACGAAGTTCGCTAAGTTGATTTATGGCCGTGAGGACTTGTCAACGCAAATCCTCCTTCGCGCACTTTGCTGAGATATATTCAGGGGGCAATGACACCTCATGATTGTCGTGAAAAAGGAGACGAGGCGCGGGCGAGTTAGCCCGCGCTCTAAAGACAAGTTGTTTTTTAAGTTGTTTCTGTTGTTTTCATTTTCAAAAGACGACGGTGAATTACGCAGATGCCCCCTTTCACCTTTTCCCTTTTTTCCCTTTTCACTTTTTGCTAAAGTAAAGGGCGTTACCACGAAAGGAAACGGATATGGTTACGATTCTCAACAATGGCGTGAAGATGCCGATGATCGGATTCGGCGTGTATCAGATTGATCCGTCGGAGACGGAACGGTGCGTGTGCGACGCGGTGGAGGTCGGTTACCGCTCGATCGACACGGCGGCGGTTTACCTGAACGAGGCGGAGGTCGGTACGGCCATCCGCCATTGCGGCGTTCCGCGCGAGGAGATGTTCATCACCACCAAACTCTGGGTGCAGGACGCGGGATACGATGCCGCGAAAAAAGCCGCCGAGGAATCCCTCCGTAAACTGGGTATAGATTACTTCGACCTCTATCTCATCCACCAGCCGATCCGCGACTACTTCGGTTCCTGGCGTGCGCTGGAGGAGCTGTATCGGGAGGGGAAGTCGCGTGCGATCGGAGTCGCGAACTTCTACCCCGACCATTTGGCTAATCTGATGCTTTGCGCCGAGGTGACGCCGCAGGTTAACCAGATCGAGACACATCCGTATTTCCAACGGACTGCCGACCACGCATTCATGAAAGAGCGGAACGTGCAACACGAATCATGGGGACCGTTTGCAGAGGGACGCAACAATCTCTTCAGCGACCCGGTGCTAGGCACGGTCGCCGCAAAGCACGGCAAGTCGATTGCGCAGGTCGTTCTGCGTTGGCTCCTCCAGCGTGGCGTGGTCGTGATTCCCAAATCCGTGCACAAAGAACGTATGGTGCAAAACTTCGACGTCCTCTCCTTCGAGCTGGATGACGATGACATGAATACCATCGCCGGACTGGACACTGGCAAGAGTGCCTTCTTCGACCACCACGACGGAAAAATCGTGCAGTGGATCGGCGAGATGAAGATACACTAGGCGGCTTTTGGTTTTCGGCTTTCAGCTGTTAGCTATTAGGTTTCGAGAAGCCTAGATCTCTAGGAGCAATTCCATCCAAGTGACGAGATGCGGTTGTTATCCGGGCGCATCTGCGTATTTCACCCATTTCATGCGCACGAGAGGATTTTGGAAACAACAGGAACAACCTGAAGACAACATTTGAAAGAGTTCCGACTGTTTAACGCAAAGGGAGGAGAAAAGCTGGTCTGCAATATGAGAGATACTCTCTATGACCACATAATCCATCTTCCTGTTAAGTGGCAT
>JAFYDR010000278.1 GCA_017544725.1 Kiritimatiellia bacterium | reverse complement strand
TCGCGTCTGCTGCGTAACGACAACGCCCTCGTCGTCGAAACCGAAAATTACCCCCATGAACGTTCCCGCGGCGCGGGCGGGGAGCTTGCCTATAACTTCGTAGGGCGGCGAAGCCGCCCAGCTGAGAAGCGGGGAAGCTGAGAGGCTTGCCTATAACTGGGCGGCGAAGCCGCCAGCGAGATAAGCGTGTTAAGCTGGTTAAGCGTGTTAAGCTAAGGCACTTCGTGCAGTGACAAATGGGAGGGACGCGCTCCGTCGCGTCCGCTTGCGTAACAACGACGCCCTCGTCGTCGAAACGAAAGTTATCCCCATGAACATTCCCGCGTGCGGCGAGGGCGGGGAGTTTGCCTATAACTTCGCTTCATGAATTAGATTTTCAAGAAGGGTTGTAGCGTACGGAAACGGCTGATGACTTCCGCTTTCTGATCCTCGGTCAACGAGACATCTGTCAAGACGGACGCGTCCGGTTTCCCAGTCGGCAGTGCCTTTCGAGAAAGAAGATTTCGGAAGACCCCGCGCATTTGCATGACGTATAGGTGATAACCACGCAGACCGTTCGTTCCACCCGGCAAATTGTTCTCCAGATTCAGCATCAGTAGAAATCCGGCAAATGCTGCGTCCGTGGCACCTGTCGAATCGTGGGATTCCAGAAGTTGCCAGATTCGCGCCAGCAAATCCGCGTACGCGACACGTTCGGTGATGAGTCCTTCCGTTCCCAGTTGCCTTGCCTGATAGAGCCAGGAACGACCACCCTGTGCGCTAAACACGCGCTTGATCGATGGCTTCTTCGCAACTTCTAAAGCAATTCGTTGATCCACCGTCTCTGTGATTTTTCCGTTTTCGCGCGTGACCGATTCCTCTTTGACATACCCGAAAATCTTTGGGTATTCGGTTGCCAGCTCTACCAGCAGATTTACGCTGGGCGCCGGTCCCTTATACCCGCTTCCCCCGCTGGTCTGGATAATCACGGGACGAGAAAAAACGCTGGCAAGGGCATGATAGTACGCGCGCAGATCGTCCTCCGTCTTACCATTGTCGGGAGGACGCGAGATGATGCACATCGGACGTAGCGTTTCGGCCAGTTCTGCGAATTCCAGCATCTCTTTCGTGTCGCGTCCCTGTACACCGAGACAAAGGGAAGATGCTCGTCCCTTCAGTGCCTCCGACAAAACCCGCATTCCCCGTTTCTTCTCCTCTTTCGTCAGGAAATCGCAACTGTCGCTTGACTGCGGCCAGATCATGCCAGAGCATTCGCAGAAATCGACAAACCTCGCTTCCGAGGCGAGTGTATCGAAGTCCACCTCACCTGATTCGAGAAAAGGGGTGGAGAGAATGGGGAACAGTCCACGTATGCGTGGGTTTCCCCAAATGGGGGTTCGAACGACAGTTTCCTCCTCAACCTTTCCCGTCCGACATCCAGCAAGAGCCGCAACCGATGCACATTCGGCAAGTCGGCACATCAGTTCGCGTCTTGTCAGCGTCTTCATATCCCCCCAATGGAAAAGACCGGACACTCGAACACCCAATCGGCATCCGAGTGTCCGTATTACAACCTACCGGAACTTCGACAGATCGCAGTTGTCCATATCGTTGAATTCCTGGTTCTCGCCACCCATCGCCCAGACGAAGGCGTAGGACCCCGTGCCACATCCGCAGTGAATCGACCAAGGCGGGGAAAGCACGACGGACTTTTCGCGCAACGTGACATGGCGAGTCTCGTCAGGCTCTCCCAAGAAATGGAAAACCAGCCCGTCTTTCGGCAAGTCGAAATAGCAGTAGATCTCCGTACGGCGGTCGTGCGTGTGGGGAGGGAAGGAATTCCAGACGCTGCCGTCCTTCAGTTCCGTGAACCCCATCACCAGTTGACAACTCTTGGTGAAACCGGGACGGATGAACTGGTGGATGGTACGGACATTGGACGAAGACGCCTGTCCGAGATCCACATTGTTCGCATTCGCGAGCGCCATCTTCGTAGTCGGATACTCTGCATGAGCAGGATAAGAAACCAGATAGAACGCAGCAGGATGCTTCGCATTCCGACTCGCGAATACGACCTTTTTCGTACCGCGTCCGATGTACAGGCATTCGCGCGTCTGCATCTCGTACTTCTTGCCGTCGCAGGTAATGATACCCTCGCCGCCGAGATTAATCACGCCCGCCTCTCGCCGTTCACAGAAGAAGGTACAAGCCATCTCCTTGCCGCCCTTCAACTCCAGCGATTTCGTAGTCGGGACAAATCCACCCACCACACCACGATCCACATCCGTGTACACGAGATTCTGCTTTCCGGGCTGGAACAGATCGTCAATCACAAAACGATCACGCAATTCATCCGTTGTCATCCGTCTGTAGGACAACCGATCCGCTGCTTCGATTTTACGCATACTTTCTCCTTTGCATTCATGGACGAAACGCCTCTATTGTATCAGAGATTCCGAAAGAAACCAATGCAAGAGACGCAAGATTTTTCGACAACTATTGATAAGATCAGAAGGACTGAACGATCTTGACAAGCATAACCCTGATCGATTTTCGATCACAATCGATAGTTACCGATGACACGCGACAAACGACACGCGACATTTCACCTTCACTCTTCATTTTTCTCTTTTCGTTGCCGCCTTTGGCGGATGCCCCATTGTCTCCATTGTCCCCATCGTCCCCGCTTTTCAGCTGGCGGTGTCAGCCGCCTCCTACTACCTACTCCCTATTGCCTACTGCCTTCCTCTCGCTTAACCAGCTTAACACGCTTATCTCGCTGGACGGCTTCGCCACCCTGCGAAGTTATAGGCAAGCTTCCCGCCCGTGCCGTGCGCGGGAACGTTCATGGGGATAACTTGCCGGTTTCGACGACGCGGGCATCGTCGTTACGCAATCGGACGCGACGGAGCGCGTCCCTCCCATCCGTCACTGCAACCTCTGGTTGCTTACTTCTCAGC
>JAFYDR010000018.1 GCA_017544725.1 Kiritimatiellia bacterium | reverse complement strand
TTGCGGACGCGACGGAGCGCGTCCCTCCCATTCGGGCAACGAGGACGTTACCCCTCCCGAGACGGCTAATGCCACCAGTGACGAGTGACGAATTACGAGTGACGAGATGCGGTAAAGCCCCGAAGGGGCGACAGTACACAGACGGGGGCAAGCGAAGCGTAGCCCCCAGAATCAAACAAAGGCATATTAGCCCTGAAAGGGCGACACAATCTGGGGCATCGAAGCCGCTCGGCGTGTTAAGCGTGTTAGGCTGGTTAAGCGGGGCGGCTGCGGTTTAGTCCGTAGGGTGCTTAGTTCCTGAAGTGCGAAGCATCATCACGGGATTTCTCGTTCGTCACGATTGAGGTAGGTGCGCGGTGATTCGCCGACATATTTGCGGAATACGGCGGAAAACTGGGATGCGGATGAAAATCCGCAGGCGAGGGCAACATCGAGCAGTCGCGGATGAGGATTCCCTTTGATCAGTTCTTTCGCACGATCGATTCGGCAGCGTGTGATGTAGTTACCGGGGGTTAATCCTGTCCGCTCGTGAAAAAGTGTAAACAGGTGTCGTTCGGAATAACCCGAGATTTTGACCAGTTCTTCCATGCGGATCGTCTCTCCGCATCGGTCGCGAATATGTGCACAAAGGGAATCCACGACGGTATCGGCGTTCACCCCGGCACCCGCGTTATCTGGACTACGATTTGTTGCGCGAATCGTTTCTGTTGACATCGCTGCCTCGGAAAGGAAATTCCATGCAGCGATACGACGTACGTGTGGCGCGTCATTCTCCTCCGCAGCACGAAAAATTTCGCGAGCCGCCCGATAGAGGCGGGGTGGCATCCGGCGAACTTCAAACGGTTGTTTCCCTGCTGCCTTCAACAGTACCCGCAGTTCTCGAAGGGAGAATGGCGAGAGTGGAATGCGTCCGGTACGGGGATCGAGCCAGCGCGTCACAAGCCGTACGGAGGGTGTACCCTCCGCATTCACGGCCCGATGCCGTACCTTCGGTGGAATCGCAAGAATGAATCCCCCTGGAATCGTTACGGGGGTATGCGCATCGCCGAATTCGTATGAAATCGCACCCGAAAAGACACAGTGCAACTCTAATGCGCTAGGATGTACATGCCAGTTCTGCCGGTATGTTTCACGGTGACGCAACGCTTCGACCACTTGAAGGATCGGAATCCCGATTTCCTTCCCTTCGATTGACATCCAAGAATCCATGCCTTGAATATACCAAAACTGTCAGAATCCTGCAATGCCGAATTCATAAAGAAATCCATTTTGAATTTTGGTATCGTAGTTCTGCCCGCATTTAGGGCAATGAGGAATTTCATACGGGAAAGGCAGAATGGAATGGATACGGTGATGAAAATGTTACTGAGTTTGGGTATGATGGTCTGTTTCGTTGGAATCGTTCAGGCGAAGACGATCGCGTTTTGGCCGTTGGGAATAGATGATGCCATGCGTCCGGACGGGAGTTGCCGCGTTTCGTCCGCGAACGATCTTGCCGTGATTGACACGGTGAGATATTGCGAACTAGGTGACACGAAGCAGCACGCCCTGATGGCGACCGGTGGTGCGGAGGCGACGGACTTCGCTTACAGTACCACCATCGGCAAGTATGTCACACCCACGAATGACTTTACAATTGAAGGGTGGTATCACTTCGCTCGTCTTCCCGAAACAGGCGAGGTCTGGATGGTCGTAAGCACGTTCGCTCGGCAAGATTGCCGTAGTTTTCTCACCCTGCGCCGCGACAGCTTCTATCCTGGAGTTACTTGGCAACTTTTTTCCAGCTTGCCGAACACGGGGGATTCGTTGCTGACAACTGTTCAGGATTACGCGACACTGACCAATGGCTGGCATCATTTTGCGTTGACCTTTGTGCATTGTACACCAGATGCTGACGCGGTGTGGCGATTTTACCTAGATGGAAAACAGGCGGGATGGCGGGCGGTACGTGCGTTCGAGGGCGAGTTCCACTCCGATGTAAGTTTCTTTCTCGGCGGTCGCGGACGGAGCGGGAACGTGATCTGCGGGTCTCTCTCCGATTGCCGTCTTTCCGACCAAGCATTGAAACCGGCGGACTTCCTTTACTCGCCGAAACGCGCTCGCGAACGCGGCGGACAACCACACTGGAAAGACCTTCCCTCACGGAATGTGCCGGACACGTCGGACGCCGGACGGACACTCTACAACGGGATCACGCTGCCGAAAGAGTGGCCGCCGAAAATCGATCCGAAGGACCCGAATCCGATTCGCACCCCCTATCTAGAGTCGGCAAACATACCGAAGGTGATACCGATTGATTTGGGACGGCAGCTTTTCGTGGACGATTTCCTGATCGAATCGACCAACGGTGTTGTGCGTGCATTTCCCAAACCAGTCAAATATGAAGGTAATCCCGTGATGTGGCGGCAGACGAAGGCAGAGATGTCAGCTCAGGCACCGGGTTGCGCGATGTCAGGCGGCGGCGTGTGGTGGGATCCTACGCGGCGGTGTTTCAGGATGTGGTACATGTCCGGCTTCGCCGGGCGCATCTCTTATGCGGAGTCGCCGGACGGTGTACATTGGGATCGTCCTGACGTGGGGCCGAACGGCGACAACGTCGTGCTGCCGATCCAGACGTCCGACACGTTCAGCGTGTTCCCCGGCTACGATACGGATGCACCATACGCCAACTGGCGCATCTGCATCTCACCCGGCGGTAACCCAACGCGCAGTGCAGAGTATGTTTCGTCCGACGGCATCCGTTGGCGCTTCCTGCGCCGCACTGGCCAGCATGGAGACTGCACGACGATGTTCTACAACCCGTTCCTCGGCAAATGGATCTGGAGCCTGCGCGCAAACTGGCGCAATCGTTCGCGTATCTATCATGCGCACAGGGACTTCTGCGCCGGGGCGGACTGGCATTTCCCGCTGGGACATGGCCATGCACAGACGAACACCGTGGACTGCGCGCTTTGGCTTGCGTGTGACAATCAGGACCTGCCGCGTACCATGGGCGACGGCAAGACATACACGAACTCCCAGCTCTACAACGTGGACGCCGTGCCGTACGAGTCGATCATGGTGAGCCTCTTCAAGATCCTCTGCGGCTACGAGAATGACATTGCCGCCCGCGCCGGGATGCCGAAGACGACCTCGATCCATTTTGCCTACTCGCGCGACGGCTTCCACTTCACGCGTCCGGACCGTACGCCCGCGATCGATGAGTCGGGATGGGGCAGCGGCGCGTGGGACACAGGCTATATCGGTAACATCTCCAGGTGCTTCGTGATCACGGACGAACGGTTATGGTTCTCCTACGTGGGTGCGCGTGGCGATGGCACGAAGAACGATCCGCCGCGATGCACGTATCCCAACGGCATGCATTGGAACTTCTCCGTGGGTGTGGCGACCCTTCGTCGCGATGGTTTTGCCGCGATGGTGGCGGACGGGCAGGGGACGCTTGTGACGCGCCCTGTACGCTTTACTGGGGCGCATTTCTTTGTCAATGCCGATGCACGATTCGGAAATCTCGCCGTGGAGGTCTTGGACGAACGGGGTGAACCATATCCCGGGTATTCGGCGAACGATTGCCGGACGCTTGT
>JAFYDR010000277.1 GCA_017544725.1 Kiritimatiellia bacterium | reverse complement strand
TCCCATCCGTCACTGCAACCTCTGGTTGCTTACTTCTCAGCCTTTCAGCTTCCCCGCTTCTCAGCTGGGCGGCTTCGCCGCCCTACGAAGTTATAGGCAAGTTGTTTCTGTTGTTTTCATTTTCAAAAGACGACGGTGAAATACGCAGATGTGCCCTTGCCTCGTGTTTTTCGTGTTTTCTTATTTTTCTGCTTGTATTGTGGTGGTTAAAGTATGGTATAATGATTGCGTTTTTTGAAGCTGAAATGTATGGGTGAGTCGTATCACAGCGTTTCAGGACACAGTATCGAGCAAGAGAACACACGCTTTTTTCGAGTCGAAAGCGAAAGGAGACATGACAATTCATGCAGACTGACAAAACCCGAAAGAACGACACCGTTACCCTGTTGACGAGCGACCATCATGCTCTCCGCGCGAGTTCGAAAATAGGAGGAAAGGCACCCACAAGTTGTTTCATGGCGAGGACTCTGATTGACGCGGCTGAGATGAAATTCCTTTCTGTTGCCGGACTTCGGATTTTGCGCAATACGCATCCTGCGAGAAGGACGAAGGAGAATAGGGGGATTGTGGACGAATTAACTCCGAAAACAAAAGACCGCGCCCTTATTGTCAACAGCCAAAACAGCCTGATGGGTGCAAAGAAGTTCTAACGGAGATCGGGTCGGACATCCCGTGACTATTTTGCTATGAAAAGACGTTGGATCATCGCAACTGCGACGGCTTCCTTGTATATCTCACTTTTGGCCGTCATTTGGATGATCAGTACGCGGCAGGCAGTCCGCAAAACCGAAAACCTCCTGGACTACGGCATCATCGATTTTCGCGACACGGTCAACGGTTCGATCGATATGATGCTCGGCTATATCGCCAGTTCCGCAGTACGGTACTTTGGCAAACCCTCGCCGCAACCAATCGAAGAAATGCAAGAGTTGGTTCGTCGTCTCGACATGGACGAAATGAACCTCGTGGACCGTAAAGGCAACATTGTTGCCACCTCAGATCCCTCCAGTGTCGGAAAGACTATGACGGCGATGCGTGATTCGGCGAATTTCATGGTTTTGACCAACGGTACGCAAAATACGTATTCGCAACCATTCCGCGCCAGCGTGTATAACGCGAACGTGCGTTGCAAGTACCTCGGTTTCGCCTTTCCTGGAGGGAATGGTTTTGTGCAGGTCGGTTTGGACGAACACCATCTTGCCGACATGCTCCCGACACTGCTTCTCTACATCTTTGATGAATGGCTGTTGGGAGAGAAGGGATTCTTTCTTTGCGCGAACATGCAAACCGGTCAGCTCATTTCCAATCCGTCCCGCCACCGCGATATGGCGAAGACGTTGCCAGAAACGGGATATCAGGCGGAAGTGGCGAAACAGTATGAATTTTCGGGTAAAGACTCCGTAGGTGTCACCTTCCAACAACGACTTTTCGGTGAGACATGTTACTGTCGCAACTACATTTTTGCGGGTCACCGTATCATCGCAGCCGTTCCTGCACGTGAGTATTACGACACGCGAGCAATTTTCGTCTCCGTCTTTGCCGTCTTGCTGTTTGTCGTTCTCTTTGCATTCGGCTGGTTTATCGACCGCATCCAGCGCGACTCGGAACAGCTCAAAGCGTTTTACGAAGCTGAGGAGAAAGCTTTGGCGAAGGAACTCGCGATCGCGAAAAACATTCAGGCGTCCGCTCTTCCCACCAGTCTTCCCGAGAATCCTCGTTTTTGCCTGAGCGCGGCGATGACCCCCGCACGCGAGGTGGGGGGTGATTTCTATGACTTTTTCCCTCTGGATGAGAATCGCATCGTGTTTCTGGTAGCTGACGTTTCCGGTAAAGGAATCACAGGCGCGCTCTACATGATGACCGCCAAGACGCTTATCAAGAACGCGTTACTGGCCGTGCAGAACCCCGCCGCAGCACTTGTTCAAGCCAATAACGAACTTTGCCGAAACAACTCGGCCAACATGTTCCTCACAGCGTGGGTCGGTATCTTGGACCTCACTACGGGGATCGTTTCCTTCGCAAACGCGGGACACAATCCGCCTGTTCTCTTAAGCGGATTTTCAGGCGGAGAATCGGATCCTTCCTCCCGGAAAACCACTTACTTGACCGAAAAATCTGGATGCATGTTGGCGTTTATGGACAACATCCCCTACAAAGAACGCCATGTACAGCTTGCCCCCGGAGACACCCTCTTCCTCTACACCGACGGAGTAACGGAGGCGATGGATTCGAAAGGTGGACTTTTTGGCGAAGACAGATTGCAGGAAGCCCTTCGAGCTGTACCTTCCACGAATCCCTCCACAGTCTGCAACGTCGTTCGGATGGCCGTCAGCGCATTCGCAGCGGGCGAACCGCAAGCCGACGACATAACTATCCTCGCCATCGAATACCGAAATAGGGAGTAGGCAATAGGGGGTAGGCTGTAGGCAATGGGCAGTAGCGGCGGCGGGTGTTTCGCGCCAGCGTATAAAGCTGAAAAGCGGGGACAATGGGGACAAAGGGGACGGTGGAGACAAAGGAGACAGAGGGGATGCGGAGAGGCGGGAGGGTGGTGGCCTCTGGCTCGAAGTAAGACTTCGCTCCGAAGTGGCTTAACCCGAAGGGCACTTAGTCCGTAGAACACTTATTAGCCGCTATGCGGCATACATTCGTCGCTCTTCATTTATCTTTCTTCATTTTCATTGCCGCCTTTAGTGGCACTGATTTCTCTCGGATTGCCGTATGGCGAAAAATAGGGTAAAATATCTTTTCTTTTTTTGAGCAAAGGAGTTGAGAGATGCGTTATGTCAGCACGCGTGGTGATGGGGAACCGTTGTCGTTTCAGCAGGTCGTCTTGGCGGGATTGGCTCGCGACGGAGGGTTGTACCTTCCGGAAACGATTCCGTCCGTCACGGATAAGATTTCCGAATGGCGGAAACTGCGCTATCAGGATCTCGCCGTGGAAGTCATGTCCCTGTTTGCCGATGACATTCCGATAGATGAGCTGCGGAAAATCGTGGAAAAGAGTTATGCGGTTTTTCGCGACGAAGCCGTGGCGCCGTTGCGTCAGGTCGGTCCGCTCTTCATTATGGAGCTTTTCCACGGCCCGACATTGGCGTTCAAGGACGTCGCCATGCAGTTTCTCGGCAACCTCTTCGAGTATGTTTTGGCGGAAAACCATGCCGAGATGAATATCGTGGCCGCCACGAGCGGTGATACGGGAAGCGCGGCGATCAACGGGATGCGCGGACGCAAAGGAATCCGTACCTTTGTCATGTTCCCATTCGGACGTGTTAGCCCCGTGCAGGAACGACAGATGACAACGGTGTTGGATGATAACGTGTTCACCTTGTCGGTCCACGGTACGTTTGACGACTGCCAGAACATCGTCAAGACGCTTTTCAACGACCTTCCATTCCGGGACGCCTGCAAGCTCGGCGCCGTAAACTCGATCAATTGGGCGCGTATCGTGGCGCAGGTCGTGTACTACTTCTACGCTGCCCTCCAGCTCCAGAATCTGGGGTATGACCAGACCGACATCACGGTGCCGACGGGGAATTTCGGCAACATCTTTGCCGGGTACTTGGCGAAGAAGATGGGAGCGCCGATTCGGCATCTGGTTCTCGCCACCAACGAGAACGACATTCTATACCGTTATTTCCAGACGGGTATCTACTCCACGGGAACGGTCATGCCCACGATTTCACCCTCGATGGACATTCAAGTCGCGAGCAATTTTGAGCGTTACCTCTATTACCTTGCTGACGAAGACGGTGCGACGGTAAAACGGTGGATGGAGAGTTTCCGCGAAACAGGGAAACTCCAGCCTGACCGCTCTCCCGATCCTCTTTTCCGAACCGGACGTGCCGACACACAGCAGACGCTGGACACCATCCGTGATTTCTGGAAGGAGTACCACTACCTGTTGGATCCGCACACGGCAGTCGGCGTTTCCGTCTCGTTGCGCACGAAAGAAGAGGGGGCACCGATTCTCGCGCTTGCAACCGCCCATCCCGCAAAGTTCGGTAGTGCGATCCAGCGGGCGACGGGAGAAGATTTGGCGCACCATCCGATTCTGGATGCGTTGATGGAGCTGCCGACACGCGTGCGGGAGATGCCGTCAGACGCACGAACTGTGGGCGAGTATATCCAGTCCATTGTCAAGTGACGTATTGCGTATGGATCAGCTGAATCCACAGCAAGAGGCTGCCGTTCGGCAGACGGAAGGTGCAGTACGCGTCATCGCGGGTGCGGGAAGCGGAAAGACCCGTACGCTGATTTCGCGGTACTGTTATCTGGTCTCGGAACTGGGGATTGCTCCACGAAATATCCTGTGTGTCACTTTCACGAATCGTGCCGCCAATGTGATGAAGCGCCGTGTTCGCAAAAAGCTGGGCGATTTGGATCTTTCGCTTATCTGTACCTTCCATGCGTTCTGCGTCCAGTTCCTGAAGGAGGAAATCCATCTTTTGAACTTCCCCAAGAACTTTATCATTTTGGATGCGGAGGACACCAAACGTCTGTTGCAGAAGGTCTTCACCGATCTAGGGCTTTCCCTGCACGACAAGACGATCCAGCAGGCATACGACGAGGTGTATGAGGCACGCAAGATGCAGGCGGATACATACATCGATGAAATCCGTCTGCTTGACAACGAACGTCTCAAGCAACGGTACGAATCGGCGACGGATCTCAATGATCGGATCTGGTATCGGTATCTCTACGAGCAGAAAAAGTGTTTCGGTTGCGATTTCAACGATCTGATCAATTTCACGACTTACATTCTGGCGAACTACGAAGAGGTGCGTACCCGTTGGCAGAATCGGATGCAGTATGTCATGGTCGATGAGTTTCAGGATGTCAGCGCCAAGCAATACAGCATCGCGCAATTCCTTTCTGGAATCCACGGCAACCTGTTCATTGTCGGCGACCCAGACCAAACGATCTACTCATGGCGTGGTTCGCACATGAAAATGTTGCTCGACTTCGACAAGCAGTATGCCGACTCGAAGACCTTCACGATCACGATCAACTATCGTTCTACGCCCGAGATTCTGCGTACGTCCGATACGGTGATTGCGCACAATACCGTGCGGTATCCGAAGACGCTCGAAGCGGTCAAACCGTCCTCTACCAAACCACTCTTTTTCCATGCGACAAGCGAGAAACAGGAAGCGCAATGGATCTGCGACACGATCTGCGATGCCCACAAGAACGGCCTATCCTACGAATCCGTTGCGGTTCTCTATCGGGCGCACTACCTTTCGCGGTCGCTGGAGGAATGCCTGATTCGCAAGCGGATTCCCTACAAGATTTACAGCGGCGTCGAATTTTACGGTCGGCGCGAAATCAAGGATGCGGTCGGATATCTTCGGATGGTGACGGTTGCAGACGACCTCTCCTTTCTACGCACCGTCAACACACCGTCGCGGAGAATCGGAAAAAAGAAGCTCGATGACTTGAAGGAGTACGCCGAAAAGAAAGGCGTTTC
>JAFYDR010000276.1 GCA_017544725.1 Kiritimatiellia bacterium | reverse complement strand
GAGATCGCCCGCGCGCTCCGCGCGCAGGGTGTTGACACGAAGACCGCCAACAAGCGCGCCGAGCGCGAGGCGGAGAAGGAAATCACCGTTTGGCATTGCCGAAATTGCGCGGAGCACGGCTGCGGATGCTGCGGCACGGGCGACATCCGCTTCAACGTTGTAGGCGAAGGCGAGTGGGCCCTCAAAGCGGCGGAGAAGGCCGGGGAGGAGGCGTAATATGGGAAAGAACGGTATTGAGGGTAAGGTCCCGTACATCGGGAAGGCCCCGAAGAAGCGGAAATGCTGGCGTCCGCCGAGAAAAGATAAAGGGAAGGAATGAAATCTGCGGGGAGTGGAATAGCAGTGTTTTATGGCATAATGGTGCTGTGTAGAGAAAAGTATTTCAACAATAAACGGAGAAAGGAAAGTACGAGATGAATCAGAACGAAAACGACAACACGCTGGAGAAGTTCAAAAGCATGCTCAAGGACATCGTCAACGGGAACCCTAAATTCCACGAGATAGATTGGCAAGAGGATGCGTGGTACAAACAAGAAGAACTGAAAGCTGAGGCCAAAGAGGTTACGGATGCGGTTACTAGGCTTATTGGGGACACCAAAGGATTGAGACACGAAGAACAGGTTGACGCATTCGTCAATTCCGGTTATCCATTCATGCGTGTTGAGGGTTTTGATAAGGCGGACATGGTTGCAATTTTCAATCGAATTGTTTTCGAGGCAGACTGGGCGCTAAAGAGTCGACTTTTCGGGAGCGAAGATGGTTTCCTCATGGGCGACGGTGAAATTAATGCTATTCTTTGTAACGCGCCATGCATTCATTTCCAATGTGAGACATACCCGGTGGAACACGACATGGAGTCCTTTACCGAGTATGAAATATACATCGCATACCTCTTGCCAGGAACTCATCGCGCCATTGTTGTAAGAGTCGGCAAATGATGGAAAAACAAAGGATGGAGGGTGATACAACATGACTACAGCGGAAAAACTGGTTAAGGTTTTGACGGAGAAGAAGATGACGTGTGCGACGGCAGAGTCGTGCACGGGCGGCGGCGTGGGATATACGATTACGGCGGTTCCTGGTTCGAGCGCCGTATTCTGGGGCGGAATCATCAGCTACGACAATACGGTGAAGCATCGAGTTCTGGATGTCCCGGAAGAAATCCTGGCGACAAAGGGCGCGGTGTCGCCTGAATGCGCGGCGGCGATGGCGGAAGGTGCGCGGCGGCGTTTGAAGACGGATCTCGCGGTGTCCATCACGGGCATCGCTGGACCTGGCGGCGGCAGCGCGGAGAAACCGGTGGGTCTCGTCTGGTTCGGAGTTGCGTCACCGTCGGGGACAATCACCGAAAAGAAGATATTCCCCGGCGACCGCGAGGCTGTCCGCACGGCGGCGATTGAACATGCGCTCCAGCTTCTGCTGAATGCTGCGGGATGCAGTGCCGTTGACGAGATGACGGGCGTCGAATGGGAATATACTGTGCATGGGGAGGGTGTTACAATCACAGGATGCAGTTTGCAGGACGGAAATACTTATGATATTGAAATACCATCCTTTCTCGGTGGAATGCCCGTGACGGGCATTGGCGATGGCGCATTTCAAAGGTGTAAAGGACTCAAGAGCGTGACGATGCCTGACGGCATCAGGCAAATCGGTGCTCGGTCTTTTTCAGATTGCAAATCACTTGAACGCGTTACGCTCCCGGAAGGTTTGCATACAATAGGTGAATTCTGCTTTGGCTTATGCGACAAATTGGAATCAGTTCATCTAGGAAGTAAGCTAGAGGGCCTTCCGTGTGGCCTGTTTTGCTGGTGTGACCACCTTTCCGTCGAGGTGCCGGAGGGCGTTAAGGAAATCTATGACTTTGATACTTTTAGCAAAGTAAAGAGGGTGATTTTGCCGCGCAGTCTGCGCAAGATGGGCAAGATGTTTTTTGTGCATGGCAAGAAGTACGCTTACGGCGAAGTCCATGAGACGGAGTTCGTATGGATGGGAAGCCCTGGGCGAATAGACGGAGCCCAAGATGGAATAGATGCGATTGATGCGTATGACAAAGGACATGGCCTCGTCGTGGAAGTACCGTTCGCGAAGTACCCGCTCTACAAGGAGGCGCGCGAAATCGCGGCGATCCTGTCGGATTTGAAATTACCGCTGAAAAAGCGTGTTCAGGCGTGGAAGGAGATGATGCGAAGCGACTTCTCCATTCCGTGTCCGTCGTCGCCGCGTCGGGTGACGTTGCCGGACGTGCTCTTTGACCACCCATTTGGCCGTTACTGGTGCTGTGCGAGGAAAATGGCTGGGTACAGGGATCTGGTCTGTTCTGTTCCGGCTGCTTTCGAGGCGGATACGAGCATGTATGAAAAAAACTCCCCCGCATGGAAAAGATGGAGTCCGGTAATTGACGCGATTGAAAAGGACAAACCGGGGAAGACGTTCCTTGGATTGTCGTTGAAGGGTACAAAGTTTCCGAAGAGACTTGTCCTGCATGCATTGAGACGCGGCGCCAAGAACGTCCTCCGCGCGTTTTACGGGAAATGCCCGAAGTCAATGCAGGCGGAATTCCCGCTTCGCGCACTGCTCTTCTATCTCGCCAGTGGATGGGAAATCCCAGAGGCGGTCGAATACATCCGGATGATTGCTGAAATCGCCCCCGACCTGATTCGCGATACGGTCGACGCGCGTGGCAACACCGCGCTCTGGTACACGCTGTACCGCGAGGCCGAAGAAGGTCAGAAATGGCCGTCCACCTTTTCTGCCGACAACGAACTTGCCGCAGTGCTGGTCGAACTTGGGTGCGATCCGACGCGCAAGAACGCACTTGGGCTTTCGTGGGCGGATATCGTGGAAGGAAAATGACAATTGCGTAAGGCTGGGAAAGCTAAGGCGTTTTAAGAGCAAGGGAGAAACAACGTATGGAAAATCAGATGGATACGAGGCGGGCGAGGCGGAAGCGCGCCGGCTTGGATTTGACGTGACGCACGTTGTTTGGGACGGCTCGGGGAACTGTCCGTACCAGAAGTCCCTCGCTCGCTTTCTCACCCGCAAGCACGAGATCGCCCGCGCGCTCCGCGCGCAGGGCATTGACACGAAGAGCGCCAACAAGCGCGCCGAGCGCGAGGCGGAGAGGCTACAACATCCATCATCCTAGATACAACTTCACCTACAACGACGCCATCCACTGCAAGTGGCTGAAGATGGGGCATGGCTTCGTCCTCGCCATGCTGCTGGAAGGGTTGATCCGCGTAGAGAACGGAGAGGTGAAGTATGCGGATGGGCTGATGGAGCCGACTAATCGTGAATACTCGCCGGATCTC
>JAFYDR010000275.1 GCA_017544725.1 Kiritimatiellia bacterium | reverse complement strand
CCGCCTCCTTCGGGTGACGGTTCCTCGATCCGTTCAGCGGAGGAGAAGCCGATTCGGGTCACGGCGGAGGCGACGCTGCATTTCGTTCCTTCTCTAGCGGATGATTTTCTGAAAAATGTGATGAAGGATAGTCGCGCGCTCGAAGTGGGCGAGATTGTCGAGTTGCTTTACGACGCGGGGCTTCCCGCCGTGCGCGATCTCTGCGCACAGACGACCGTTGAGGATTTGGTGAAGGATCCGCGTCGTCGCGAACGGATTGAGGACGCGATCCTTCAGGCGGCGCGTCCCGTGCTGAAGCGGGCGGGATTGGAACTGATCCGGATCGGTTCCGTGGATTTCCTCTCGCCGGAGTACGAGGAAATGCGGCAACGCTATGCCGAGTTGGATCAGTCGCGCCGGATGGTGGAGTACAACAAGAAGGTGTTGGACTTGTTGGCGGAAGACCAGTCGGATCGTCTGGATAGTGAAGCCCGTATGGGGGCGCGTCAGGACGAGGCGACGAAGGAAGCCGCCCAGCGCCGTCACGAGTTGGGCGAGTTCCTCGCGCAGCTGGCGCAGGAAGAGAAGCTTTCGGGGACGGATCGTGAGACCGCCCTGCAACTGGCTGATCTTGTCGCGAAAGGGCAGATCGACCGCAAGAAGGCAGAACTGGAAACCGCGACACGTCTGGAGCAACACGCCAAGGAACTGGAGAATCAGGCGCATGCGCTGAAACTGCAGCTGAACCTGAAAGAGTTCAGCCGGGAACAGGCGTTGGCGGACGCACAGAATCGCGCTGCGTTGAACGCGGTCGCCCGTGCGGAACGGGAGAAGGACGCGCACTCCGGCACGGTTCTCGCGGGCGAGCAACTGGCGCAGGAGAAAATCAAGGCGGAAATCTCGCAGATTCAGTCGGACGCGCAACTGCATCATTTGCAGAATCTGCAGAAGATTCAGGAACAACGGGATGCCCACGATCAGGAGATGCTGGAAAAGAAAGCCAAGACGCTTGCAGGACGTTCTCCGTTGGAGATGATGGCGTTGGCACAAACGCCGGAGGAGCGTCAGGCGTACCTTCAGTTGGCGCTCAATCAACAGTCCATCGAATACCAGCAGAACCTGACTGCAGCGGAGAAGGCGATGACGCCGGAACAGTTGCTTGCGCGAGCTGCCGCCACGTCGCCTGCCGCCGCAGCGGCGTTGGCGCAGATGGCGACTGCCGGGAACGGCGCGGCCGAGCGCGTGTTGCAAGAGATGAAGGAGATGGTCAAGGACCGTACTGCGCATGATGACCGGATGATGGACAAGGTGGCGGAGATCGTGAACGAGGCGGTGAAGCATCAGAACACGACTGTCGTTCCTCCGTCTCAGGTTTTCAACAAGTAAACGGGAACCTTTCCAACGAAGGGAATCCAGCGCAGATGAAAACATGTCCGAATTGTGGGATGCCGATCGACGATGGCGCAAACTTTTGCGGAGAATGCGGATGCGAGTTGGTCGTGTCGGCGGAGACGCCTGCGGTGACAAGTGTGACGGAAGCTCCGGCAACTTCGTCTGTTTCGGAAGCTCCCGCCACGTCTTCGGTGCCGAAAGCTGGACTTCCTAAGTTGCCGGTCATTCCAGATCAGCCAGCGGAACTGAAAGCTCCTTCGCTTTCGCCGGTCTCCATGCCGGAGATTTCGAAGGTTCCGGTTATGCAGGGGCAACCGATGGAACCTGCCGCACCGACATTCTCACAACCTTTTTCGCCACCGCCGTCGCCAACAATGTCCGGGTTACCTGGCGTGGTGGTTCCATCGTTTGTTGCGGGAGTGATGCCTTCCGCACCCCAACCTCAGGAAACTGCTTCGGGGAAAAAAACGTTGGAGTGGGTCCCGTTTACGCTTTCGTACTGTGCGCCGGAACGTTTTCGTGTCGATCTCTGTTCCGCTCTGCGGTTCTACTTTCAGACGAAATTCGACGATTTCGTCTCCGTTGAACTAGTTTTACGAAACGGTGAACGAGAGTTGGGACGCGGCAAGCTGGAGATTGTTCCCGGTAGCGGTCAGGGAGAGGGCAAAATCAATCTCACGCCCCAGTTAGCGGGAATCATTCCTGTAGATGTTTGGCTGATATGTGAACGGACGGGGTCGGAGACACCGGAGACCTATCGTGCGGAACTCAAGGTGACGGTCGATGAGAAGGAATCTGGGGGCGGCAACACGATCATTGTACAGGGCAACAATTCGGGGATTATGGATTTTCGCAACGCCGCTGCGGGCGGAACGGTGCAGAACAAGGTAGATCCGCGCTTGTATGCCTGTGACGAGTCGAACCGCCATCCCCTCACACCGAAATTGCGACAATCCGCCGCGCGGCTTTCGCTCGTTTCGTCTTGCGAAACCATTCACTTGCTTTCGGACTCAGAAATCGTGTTTGGAAAAAGTCGATCCGCCACGGTATTTCTCTGCGCCTATTCCCCAGAGACGGGTGAGTGGAGCAAGTTCTTGACAGACCACATTTCGGGAAAACACTTTCGGATTTTGGTGCGGGACGGGCGTGTGAATGTTTGTGATGGGGTGGAAGGGAAGCCATCGACGAATGGGATTCGGTTGTCTGAAAAGAAGTTCAACTCTGGAGAAAGTCGGCAGCTGGCCATCAATGCACGGTATTCTTTGGATGTCTTGCAGAATCCGGTCACGGTTCTGCTACCGCTGCAAATCCGGACATACGGTGACAAGAGGGGACACACCTCGTTCGGATGTGTGGTGGAGCGCAAGGATGGGTTCTCCTGCCGCATCTTCGCATTGTGGCAGAACGGTGTGATTCCGTTCTCTGACAAGGGTCAGGACGGTATCGGCATCTCATGGAACGGTTCCTGTTTCCGACTGTCGGATCAGGATGGGCAACATACGCTTGCCATCGGGCGGCAGGTCGAAATCCACGGTACGAGTTATCGCGTGGAGGCGTACAACAAGCTTCCGCCGAAGAAAATTTCACCAAAGGCAGACAAGGATAACCCATGAAGAAACAGGCGGCTCTTGGAATTCTGTTTGCGGTGACAGCGTTGCTGGTCTCAAACACTTGTGCCGAGTTTACCGAGGAACAGCGCAAGGCTGTTAACGATGCGGTTGCGCGGGTTGAGGGACAGTTGAAGTCCGCCGCCGCGCTGAAGGGGAAACGGATATGCCTGATTTTGAAAGGCGATCAGGGAAAGTTTGCCGAGAGTCTTTTGACTGTTGCGTTACGCCGCGCCGAGATGATTCCGGTGATTCCTCCTGAAACGAATCATGTGGATCGTACATCCGTGATCGCCAAGATGGATACGTATGAAAAGTTCGAGGACTTCGGACGGTTCAACAAGGATCAGATCATCCAGTACGGGAAGTGGTCGAGAGCCGAGGTCGTACTGAATGCCGAGATTTCCTTCGTGAACTTTCGGAAGCGGATTCGTGCGAACATCTTGATGAACGCGCTGGACATCGAGAATGGCGGGTACATTTGGGATGAATACGTCAAGATTCACGGAAGCAAAGTCAACGCCGACTTGAATCAGCGCAAGGCCGAGCGGTTTGTCCTGAAGTCAGGCGCGATCCGTGTGGGCGTTTGGTCTAGGGAGGCGGATCGAAAATCTAAATCTTTAGCTGACATCGTTGCCGGTGCAACGAAAGAGGCATTGGTCAAAGAAGGTTATTTGATGGAGGGGGATGCCCGTCAGGATATCATCGTTTCACTGGTAACGCAGTGCGGTTCATTCGACAAACTGGGCCAGTCCTTTATTTTCACCGGTATGACCCGTGTATTGGTGAAGATGGTAGGGACACAGAATGGCGCACTGGGTGAAAAACCGATTTATGCGAGGGGCGAACGGGTGTTCGGCGAGGATGCTGCCGAACGGAAATTGGCGGACAAACTTACGGGCGAGGTCGTGAGTTGGATTCGGCAGACGATCCGCCCCGAAAAGTTGGGCGTGGTGAGCGAGTCGTTCACGTTGGCGTTTGTCGGGCAGGAAAATCAAGCGTCGGATCTTGCAATGGCAGAGGCGTTCCGCAAAGCCGTGGAGTCGATGCCCGGGGTTCGACAGGTGTCGGGTAATACCCAGAAATGGGATGGTGATTGCTTGAGCATTTTGTTTCGCGCAATCTATGAACCGTCGTTGTACAGGGGCGGAATTTTGGGAAACGCATTCTTGAAGTATCCCAAACTGGCGGAACTGTTGGCTGAATGATGATTGGAAGGAGGTTTCGGATGTATCGTAAGGAACTGTCATGGCTGAGCGTGTGTTGCGCAATCATGTGTCTTGTTGCGCCGCTTGCGGCGCAGAGCGAAACGTTGCTCTCCTCTGAGAAGGAGACAAGTTCTGGAGTTTGGTGTACGCTGTGCCGTTATTTCCCCCCTGTGCGTGAAAACCCTTGGTTGCTGGTTGTTGTTCCGTTGGGGGTGTTGCTTGTGCTGTTTCTTGTCTGCAAGTTGATCAGACTCATGATTCGGGTTCGGTAGGACATGTCTGCGAACGGGACATTTTGTGCGGTGTGCGGGTGTACCCTGCCCAACCGCTATGCGATTGCGGGACATTGCGGTTCGCCGGGATGCGAGGCCGTTTTCTGTGCCTTGCATTGGCATACGGGCAATGGCCTTTGTCCCGAACACGGCTGGAAAGAGAATCCGCCAGTGTCGCAGGAACGAGACGGGGAAGTTTCGGAAAAGAAAGAACAGGAGGAGAAAATGGCTGAAGAACAACAACAGGTTTCACCCACTGCGGAGACGGAACTCCGTACCCGTGCGGAACGCGAGTTGTCTTCGGAGTCGCGTAAGAAGATTACGAAATCCCTGTTGGATTTCACCGTTTCGCTCGGCAAGTCGGCGGGCGCGTTGTTTGATCGGTTGCGTGGCGTTCGCGATCCCGAAGCCGCATTGGTCTCTCTGGATGCCCAGTTGTCCGCTACGCGCAGTCGGCGCGAACCGATGTCGGCACGTTTCGAGGAACTGTACAATCAGATTGCAGCCAAGAAAAAGGTTTGGCAGTCGGCACCTTCCGCCCGCAAGAAGATTCTGGAGATGGAACTGAAGGCGTTGCTCGCAGAGTACCAGAGCTTGGAACGCCAACTCACGATTCTCTTTGAGAACGAGCGGATTATCTCCACTGTGCGCGGACGGACTCTGGAACTCATTGCGCGTGGACTCGAGCGTCCCCGTGTCGAAGATGTGGATCGTCTCACGGATGACGTCGAGAACGCAGCCACCGAAACGGACGATCTGGTGGATGCCGTTGCGGATTTGGAAAAAGCTGGACAACGCCGGACGCGTCAGACGGATTCGGTGGACCTCGAATCGGCGTTGGCGGGATTCGATGAGATGCCGCCACAGACCGTCGAGGGAGAACCCGTTACGGAACCGCCCTTGTCGGAGTGAGCTGGGTGAGCGTGTTAAGCTGGTTAGGCGGGGAAAGCTAGGCAACGAGTACGTTGCCCCTTCTGGGCGGCGAAGCCGTCGGCTGGTTAAGCTAGATAGGCAAGTTAAGCGTGTTAAGCAGAGGTCCAACTACATGGCAATGTGGACGCGAAGAAGCGCGTCCCTCCCCGTTCGATTGTATTCGATTGCATTCGATAGCTACCGATGATACGCGACACGTCTCTTTCATTCTTCATTTTTCTTTCTTCATTCTTCATTGCCGCCCTTGGCTGCAGAAAGGTAACAGATCATGAAATACACGTACAACGGCTCGGAATTGCATCGAAAGGGGGAATCCGTTCCTCCTGTTCCTCCGACTCAACCTGCCGCTGGTCAAGGTGGGGTGTTCGGACTTGGAAACCTCTTCCGGCGGAATCCGGTCGCGACTGTCTCTCCCGCAATCGGGGGAGTTGTCGCCGCAAACACGGGAACATCTGTCCCAGTCGGTGCGCCGATTCCGGTTACGGCAGAATCGGTTGTCGCCTACCTCTCGCCCTCTCCCGCCGAAGTCAACCAGTTGTACGGTTATGTGGTTTCCTCTCCGATGGTCGTGGAGAACATCCGGTATGCGCAATGTATGGCGGGGATTCCTTTCCAGTATGATCAGACGAACGATGTCGTAAACGCCGCGGCCAGACGCGCACAGTCCGCGCCGGATCCGAAAAATGCGGGACGGGTTACCCTTTCGTTCGATACGGTGATCTACGGCGGTGCATTGCGATACTCGCGACTCATCGGAATCGGTGTGGCGTGGGAGAACGCCGGACATCGGGGAAGTCTTGCGAGACTGATTGCCGCCATGTCCCCGCAGTTGACCGCCGCTTGTTCTGTCGAGGCTTGTTTCAATTTGATTACGCAGTGCGATCTCCTGACCGCGCTCGGAGATGACGCTGTCCGGCAGAAGGCGATTTCCTATTCTTCAGGGATGATCGTCAGTGTGTTGGCGCACGAGGTCGGCCATCACGTTCTGGGGCATCTGATGTCCTTTTCGCAACGGGAAAATCTGGAGGTCGAACGGAATCAGGAACGGGAGGCGGACTCCTTTGCTTCCTCCGTAATCAGTTGCAGCCCATTCAGCGAATACACCTTCGCGGGAACGCTCTTCTGGCACTATGCGCTGGCGGTTCTCACCGATGAGGGAACCGACATGCACCGCAGTCATCCGTTATCCCGCGAACGCTTCCGTAATTTCGTCCGCAACAACCGCGCCGCAGCTGCCGCCCTCGGCATTGCCATCAACGAATAAGCGGGTAGTGGCAGTAGGAATAGGGAACAACGGTAAAACTGCGGAGAAGATCCGCACTACGAACAAATAGGGGTCCCTCTGTGGAAGAATCCTACCGGCGTGACACGGAACGTGACGGTCTTGTAGGACGGAATCTCGTCGGCGCCAATCACCAGTTCGGATGATGTGGGGATACGGTTCAACGGCTGGAAATGGAGTTCCTGTGCGAGACGCCACTTGCCGACCGGAGTACCATCCACCAACGCCTCAATCTCATAGAGCAGTACGCGTCCCTTTTCACCGTTTGCGCAGGCGGAAGGGAAGGAAACGTGAATCTGATCTTCTTCGACTTTCTTGGTGTTTTTCCCTTTCCGACGAACAACCGAAACCATTGCGCCTTTTGGGAAACCGGGGGCGGATGTTCGCGCCGATTGCGCGGCATATCCGTAGGCGGGGTTTGTTGGATTTGCGGGAATCGGTACGATCCGCACAGGACCTGCCGCCTCCCCCAGCACGAATTCGCGGCGTTCAATTTCCAGTCGGTCTGGCCACACGTCCATCACCATGCCTTGCCGTCCCTTGCGACTTGTCGCATCCATATGGTAGGCTTTCTCGTTTGAACTCCGGCGCGAATTCACGCACTGCCATTCGCCGCCGTAGGGCGTGGAAATCTGTAACAGGGTACAGGTGTTCACCGCCGTGAATGCGCCTTGCCAGACGGAACGGTCGTCTGTCAGCCCCATGTGCGAATGACCGGAGAAAGAAACGGCGTTGGGATAATCCTTGAGGAATTCAGTGAGCTCTCCGCCGTCCTCCGCGCCTTTGCCCCAGTAACTGAACAGCGTTCCTTTCGGGTGTGGGTGCTGGACACAGAAGAAGGGTTTCGACGCATGGATATCCAATTCTGCGGCATGTGCCGTTGCGTAGGCGGGGATGTCCTTTTCGTAGCCCCAATGCGCACAGAGAAAGGTGAAACCTTTGATCTTTACCGAATAGACGGGCTTCCACTCCCAACCAAATGCGCGCTTCCATGCCTCTGCTTCGCGCGGACCGATCCCTTTCTCCTTTGCAGCGCGAAGTTTTTCCGGATTTTTCGCCGCGTCACCGCGAAGTCCCCACCTCCATGCGAGGCGGTCATGATTCCCGTACACGAAGACGGGTTCTACACGTGCGCCGTCAGCACCCTTGCAGTCAGGGAAGACATCACGCCAAACCTCGCCCACGCGCTCCAGCTCGGAGACTTGCCCCGTGTCCGCCATGTCGCCGGCAATCACGACGGCATCCACATGACGATCGCGGAAATACTCGAGCGCGGCTCGGAACGTGCCTGTGGTTCCCCCCGTGTAGTCATTCGCCGTCTTGCCATTGTTGCGAATATGGATATCGCTGACCACGCCAAGCCGAAGCGGCGGTTGTGGCGCAATCGTTTGTGCGAGCAATCGAGTTTGGAACATGGCCCAGGCTGCTGAAAAACCTCCGCCCGCGATTTGCAGGAACTGTCTTCTCGACGATGTCATTTTTCTCTCCTCATTGCATCAATCAATAAGCACATTGTATCAAAATCCGAAACGGTTGGGAATGACTAGAATGAAGAATGAAAAGGTGGGTGATGTCATGCAAAAAAGTTCTGTGCCGCGCCGAGTACGGTACGGATGTCCGTTTGCAGGAAAGTTTCTTAAACTTTTCCACTTTTTTTGGAATTGTTCTCCCCGAATGGACAAAATTATGGTATGCTGGAATTTCTTTAAGGGTATGGATTGAGATGAAATGTGAAATCTGCCATCTTGCTGAGGCCGAAACGGTAATCCGGCGCAAAATCAAAGGGAAACAAACCGAGTTGTTTGTCTGTCGTAGTTGCGCGGCGAAGAGTAAGTCGCGTGCGCGTCAGCACGTTTCCGATGTTGCGGATCATGCGCACGGGAAAGGCGAGGCGGAGCAGGGGCAACAACCGCTGAAAAATGCCGCACCGATGCTCGGTATGTTGCTGGGTGCCGCGTTCGATATCATCGACCATACGATCAAGGATCAGCAACGGCCTCCTGTCGATCCTGCATGTCCCGCCTGCGGCTTGACCCGGAACGAATGGCGGAAGAATGCGCGCATGGGGTGTCCCGCCTGTTATCAGGCGTTTGGGAGGGAACTGGGACCGTTGATTTTCCAAGACCAGCGCGCGTCCCAGCATGTCGGGAAAA
This sequence comes from Kiritimatiellia bacterium, assembly GCA_017544725.1. Lineage (GTDB taxonomy): Bacteria > Verrucomicrobiota > Kiritimatiellia > RFP12 > UBA1067 > RGIG8368. The sequence goes on along the minus strand of JAFYDR010000275.1, from coordinate 7,622 downwards.
CGCCGCAGAAGTATCGTCATGGTGCGGAGAAGGCTCGGCTGGAACGGGAACTTCAGGCGGCTGTGGAGGCGCAGGACTTCGAGAAGGCGATCGAATTGCGCAATTCGCTTGCCGCCCTCGGGGGAGGGAAGTCATCAAGCAAGGGGGGGCAATCTTGATCAGACCGAGAAAACGAGGTTTCACCGGTTTCTCCCCGCATGACACGGAGGGAATCGCCAAGATTACGCGGATTCGTCTCAACCGGAATCTGCAAGGCGAAAAGTTTCCCGGATGGGCGACTGCGGCGGAACGCCAGCGTGTCCAGAGTCGGATCGAGAAGGCTGTGAGTGTGGCGATTCCAAACATGATCTTCCCCCATGATGCCGTACTGGACCAGTTCTACTCGGAATTGCGTACCGCAGATGGGAAAAAGCGCGATGAGTCGGATGGACGCTACCGTGCCGTCGGTTTTATTCCCAGCCAAAACATCTACCTCCACATCAACGATGTCGAACACATTCGTCTGGAGATATACGTGGATGAGTTGGAGGATCTCGAAAAGGGATGGGAAACGCTCAATCAACTGGATTCGGCGTTGGAACGCGAGTTGGAGTATGCGTGGTCGCCCCAGTACGGGTATCTCACGGCTTCCGTGACCGAGGTCGGGACGGGACTTCAGGTCAGCACGATTTTCCAACTCGTCGCGCTCTCGCTCTTGAATGAGGACGATCGGGTTGTCACGGGGATGCATCGGCTGAACTTCACCTCCGAGAATATGCTCGTTGGTGATTTCAATTTCGTGAAGCAGCTCCAGTTCACCAACCGCTTGACCCTCGGAATGGACGAGGAGGAGATCATCTCGCGCTGCAAACGTATTTACAAGAAGCTCACCGAAGTTGAGGCAGATGCCTTGTGCAAGCTGTTCGACAATTCCCCTGGCATCCTGTTGGACTACATCTGCCGCGCCATCGCGATTCTCAAGTCGGCCTGGCTGATTTCTACGGTCGAGTCGATGCAGTTGTTGAACGCCGTGCAATTCGGTCTTGACCACAATCTCGTGAGTGGTATCTCGCCGAAACGCCTGCACGAGGTCTTTATGATTTGCCAGTCCAACGCGTTTCTCCAGCATTATGTCATGGCAGAGGAACCGGTGGAGAACGATCCGGATGTCATTGATGAGGAGCGTGCGCGCTTCCTCCATTACGAGACAGAAAAACTCACGTGTTGTTTTTCGAACATCCGTTGATCGAAACAGGCTGAGGACAAATGCAGAGATGAGGAACGGAAAGGAGGAAATGAGATGAAGAAGACAATTTGGTGTTGGATTTCACTGGGTGTTTTCCTGACCCTTTCCTGTTTCGCAAGAGGGCGTTCGGTGAATTCAGGTGGCGTTCGTTTCACGCCGAACACGAGCCGTTCCACCATGCGGCAGACCAGTGAACGGCGTCCGCTCTCCGTTCCCGGTTCCGCGAACCGCACCACGACGCGACCGAGCGGTACGTCGATTCAACCGAGTCGGCAGCCCGTGCAGGTGCCTTCTGCACCGCGTCCCGTTTCAGTCCCGTCTCGTCCCGCGACGCAGCCGTCGAATACCCGTGCCGTTCCAGCAACGGCTCCGCGAACGGTCCCCGCGACAACTCCGCGAACGGTTCCCGCGACGACACCTCGAACGGTTCCCGCGACGACTCCGGCTTCGCGAACTACTCCAGCACCCTCTACCGTCCGTTCGCCCGCACCGCAGAAGGTGGAGAAGCGTTCCCCCGTCAAGCAACAGCCGGCACCTCCAGTTACAACTGCGCCCACGCCTGCACCCGTTGCGCGTCCACCCCGTACGACGGGCGGCAAGACGGGCGGCGGCGGTTTCAGCCGTCAGGCTCCGCGAGGCTGGGAGTTGGACCAGAACGGTCTCTTGCCGAAATCCGCGCCGTCTCGTCGTCCCGACTATCGGCTTCGTCCGCCTTCACCTCCTCCTAAGCATGGACATCATGGTGGTCCGCACCGGCACCATCATCCACACCCTCGTGGCGGAATCTATTTTGAGCCGTGGACGTTCTCTTGGCGGAGTTCCGCGTTCACTTCGACCTGGGCGGGCGATCCCTTTGGATATGCCTTTGTTCCGCATACTCGCTGGCATGTCTTCAGTCCGTACTGGGGATGGAACGGACTCGGCGGCTGGGGCTGGGATTTGACCTATTACGATCAGATCATTCAGGAACCGCAGGTCGTCTATCGGTATGTTGTCGCGGACAACGGCCAGATTGTTCAGACACCCGTCGTGCAGCAGCAGGCTGAACAGACGGAGTCCGTCCCAATCGTGTATGACGACCTGTACGAGGCGCCTTATCCGGATCGCGAGTTTTTCCGCGTGTACGTGATCTCCGTACTCGACACATTGGATCGCGAACGGATTTGGGCATCTTATAACGGATTGGATCAGCTGGAGGAAAATCCCTACCAGCTTTATGAGGAAGAGGAAAGTGACTATGAGTGATTCTGCTTTTCGACGAACAATGATTCCGCTGTTTTCGGGCATGGTTGCCGTCATGTTGGTTGCGGTTGGATGCCAGACAATTGATCGGGCGCGTTCTGCGCAGTCGGAGGACGACCGGCTGGACGGCGAGGTCACGATCTCACCGCAGTCCGTCGGTATCACGAACGGTTGTACGGCGACGATCGACCAGCTCTCTGACATCGCACTCCGTTACCATCCTAGCATCCTGCAGGCGTCGCAGTCTGTCGCGATGGCGCACAGCCGGATTCAATCGACTCGCGCGGGTCACCTGCCGCAGGTTTCGGTGAACGGCGGATACACGCGCAGTACGCACAACGGTCGCCGGAACGAGAGCGAGATGTCAGGAAACTGGAGCGGCGGTATCAGCCTCGATCTGTTGCTCTACGATTTCGGAAAACTCGACGCGCAGGAGAAACAGGCGATTGAAAACCTGATTGCCGCAGAAAAGCAACTGCGTCAATCTCAGGTCGATGTGCTGTACAACGTACGTTCCAAGTTCTTCGAGGTTCACCGCACCTCACACCTGTTGATTGTCGCGCAGGAAAACCTGAACCAGTACAAGGTTCATCTGGACGAGGCGAAGTCGATGCTCAAGGTCGGGACGCGCCGGAAGTACGACGTGACGAAGGCGGAGGTCGATTACGGCAACGCGCAGCTGCAGGTGATCAGCGCCAGCAACAACCTGATCTCCGCGAAGGCCGAACTGAACGCGGCACTTGGATTTGCAGATTCTCCGCAATACAATTTGCAGGAGTCGCAGTTGCCGAAGCGGCAGATCGACGACGCCCCGGATGCGCTGATGGAATTCGCACGGAAGAACTCGCCCTCGCTCGCCGTTCTGCGTGCCCGGGAACGTGCGGCATCCGCTTACGTGGATGAGACCATCGCTTCGTTCTATCCCTCGATTACGGCGGGTGTTTCCGCCGATGTTTCGGGCAAGAGTTTTCCGCTCGCCTTCAACTGGTCTTGGTTCGGTCGCGCGATGGAAGACATTTTCACGGGTTTCCGCCGCACTGCGCAAGTCGATATTGCGGTTGCGGAGTTGCGTTCCGCACGCGCTGCCGTGGCGCAGGCGGAACAGACGCTCTATCTCGAACTCGTTCAGGCGGTCGCCCAGCGCGACAGTGCGCGGGAGCGTTCCGCCGTCTCCCGCAAGACCTTCGAACAGGCGACGGAGAACTTCGATATCGTGAACGAGCAGTACCGCGTCGGCACCTCCTCCTCCATCGAGAGAACGGACGCGCAAGTCCAGGTGACGCAAGCCCGCGCCGACATGGTTCGTTCCTTCTACGACGAACAAATCGCACAGGCGAAGATCGCCAGTCTGATCGGTCTGCTGCTGGAACCGAGATAAGCTGAAACCGGGAGAATCCCAAAACGGAAAAAAGGAGTTCGTTGTGAAAAAACGACCTGTTTCGATGTGGCGTTATGTCCAGGTCATCTTTCTCGCACTGACGGCGATTACGTTCTTGATCTATGCGTTCGGTTACCTGCGATACGGTTATCCCGGTACATCCCTGCGTGACGCGACCGTCGCCGCAGGGCTGATTCCGATTCCGGATCTCACACATCCCCTCTATCGGCTTGTGACGCGGTTGATAGCCTGGATTCCCTTCTTCGATATCCACCTCAAGCTGAATCTCTTCTGCGCGTTGTGTTCCGCCTGTTCCGTCGGACTCTTTTTCCTGATGCTCGTCCGCCTCATCGTCTTCCTTGCGGCGGAGACGCCGGGAGGTGCCATGCGCGTGCAGTTCGCCTCCGATGATGAAGATGAAGAGACCTTGCTGGAACCGGTCATTCCGAAATTGACCCTGCTGCACAACCAGTATGTGATCCATGCGGCGATCCTCGGTGCGACGGGTGCCTCGATCTTCCTCGCGTTCTGCATCCCGTTTTGGTTGACCGCAACGCGCCTCTATCCGTTTGCGTTCGACACGCTCTTCCTCTTCCTTGCGTTGCAGTGCCTTCTCGCCTTCTCGCAGAACGGTCGTTCGTTACCCCTCTTTCTCAGCATTTTCCTCTTTTCGATCTTTTGGATCGAATCCCCCGTCTTCCTCCTGCTCTTCCCGCTTCTCGTTCTGCTTTCCTTCCGATCCCTTTGGCATGACGGGAATTCCTTGAGCGGGCGGACGCTTTCTTGCGTGCTCCTGATGACGGCGGGAATCATCGGCGCATGGAGCATCCTGTGGTATGTCGCTCTGCGTTGCCCGCTCTTCCCTGCGGTCGGCAACAAGCTCCTGCTTGCCGCTTTTCTGGAAACCAATCTGCATGAGGCGGTCAACCTCCTGCCCCGTTCCTCCACGTGGAATTGGTGGAGTGTGGTTTCCATCCTGCTGGTTGCGCTCCCCATTTCCATCCACCTGGCGTTCCACTCTTTCCACAGACGTACCGTTTTCTCCTTCGTCCTCCAGCTGACGCTTGCCGCCGTCTTGGTTGCGAATATCATTCCGACCCTAATATCGGTCTGGAAGAGCAGTCCGAATGTTCTCAACCTCCCGTATTACAGCCATCTCTTCCTTGCGCTGTGCACGGGGCTGTTGATCGCCTGCTGGGACTTGATGCGCGAATCGCGCAAGATGGACTCACTGGGCGGCACCTCGACGGGACGAATCGCGATCCGCCAGAAAAAAGTTCTGACGGCTGCCGACATCGATTCGGAAGAGGATGTGTACGAAGTCCGTGACAATCGGTTCGTCTGCTATCTAGGCAGCCTGTTGGGCTTCGCCCTCTTCATTCTGACTTTCACAACTCCGATTTTCAACTTCACGACCATCTATGAAAAAGGCAGTCGTTTTCTGCACGAGACGATCCTGCTGGCGACCGACAACATCGGTGACGGCGACTGGGTGTTCAACGCCGGTGCGTTGGAGAACAGCATCCTGCTCCAGTGCCATCAGCAGGGGAAGACGATTCTTCCGCTTCACGTGGACTCTCGTCCTCGTCCCGCGACGTCACCGCGCTTCACCAATCTCATCCGAACCGATCCTGCCTTCGCCGAGAAACGGATTCCCCTGTTGAACGAGGCGAGCATCTCGCTCCAAACCTTCCTGCGGGAATGGATTACGGGGGATGAGAATGCGTACAAGCGGCTGGTTTCTTTCCGCCACACGGAGGAACTTACCAAGTACGGGCTAACTGCCGTGCCGTCCGGTTTCTTTTTCCGCTTCCTTCCGTCTTCGGGACCGATCAACTACCCTGCGTTAATCCAGCAACAGCAGGAGTTTGTTGACCGATTCAAGACCGCTCTGCCGAGTGCTCGCGTCTATTCGATTCCGTACTTCGCGCAGCAGCAGCGTGTCATCGAACAGCAGGTCGCCTTCGTCGGTAACGAGTTCGCCTGTCAGCTCGTCCGTAAGAATTATTTTGAGGAGGCGAAGAACCTGCTTCGCGAGATGGCTGCTTTCGATCCCGAAAACCTGACGGTTCTCTTCAACCGCTACGCGCTTTTCGACCGAGGGGACGAGGCGCAGAAGCAATCGGAGGAGTTTAAGGAAATTGAGGAGAAAATACGCACGATTCCCTTGCGAGTCGATGCCTTCACTTCGGCGGACGAGAACGAGTTCCAGCATCTGGACTCACTCGTCAATCCCGATATCATTCCGCTTCTCCGTCGTCGCTACTGGATTCAGCGCGGGAGATTCTACAAGTTCATGAGCGCGGAAGACCGTGCTCGCAACGAGCAGATGATTTCTTCGATGCAACACAAGAAGGAACAGCTCTACCGGATGATCTCGCAGAATCTGGACCGAAACGAATACGATAAGGCGGAAAACGCGATTCGCATCCTGCAGGAACTGGATGAGGAGGATCCGGAGATTGCGATCAACATGGCCCGCATCGCAGTGCAGAAGGGCGATGCCGCATCTGCCACGTCTTGGTTGGAAGCGGCGAAAAAACAGAACGTCCCGCATGAGGAAACAGATTGGCTTGAAGCGTCCCTGCTTTACCTGAACGGAAAAGCGGAGGAAGCAGAGAAGTTCCTCAACGATGTGATTCCCAATCAGCCGAACAACGTGTACGTCTGGGGACTGCTCTGCAAAATTCTGCTGGACGCCGGTAACCTCTCGGAGGTCAATCTCCGGACGCTTCCCGCGTTGCGCAACGCCACGAACAGGAAAGACCATTACCTGCTCCATGTCACGCACGGGTACCTTCTGTTAGCCGGGAAGAACCTGATCGCGGCGCGAACTGCTTTCAAGCGCGCGCTGGAAATGAACCAGTACCTGACAGACGTGCGGAATCAAATCTTGATGATTGACGATACGCTGGATGTTCCGCTCTTCTGCGAGGAAGACGCGGTTGAATGTCTGCGGCAGATGCCGGATCACGCGCTCGCGAATTTCCTAATGGGCATGGTACGCTATCATACCTGCAAGCCCGAATTCGCGGAAGACTTCTTCCAGCGGAGCTTCCGCAAGGACGGTAATGCGGCGGCCCAAGCAGGGCTGGGCGCAATCCAGCTTCAGCGGAAGAACTTCGCGGAGGCGGAACGCCTCCTTGAGGAATCCTACCGGAAAGACCCGAATCGCCTCTTCACGGGGTATCTCTACGCACTGAGCTGCATCGAGCAGAAAAAGTTGGATCAGGCCAAGACGTTGCTCGATCCGCTACTGGAAAAACATCCTGAAGACTTGATGGTACAATACACCAATCTCCGCTACCTTTCTGCTTCGCGCAAAATCGAAGCTGCCTACCAGCTCACCCGTAAACTGGAACCCGAACTCAACCGACTCATGCCCTACGAAAAGCAGGTTGTCACCGCTTTCTGCGACGGCTTCCTCAAAATGCTCGTGGAGTAGGGCAGCGGCTGGCGGCAAAGCCACCAGCTGAGAAGCTGAGAGGCTGAGAAGTGGGGACGATGGAGACGATGGGGACGGGATGGTAGGCCAGTCTTGCCAGCCCATTGCGTTGGTCGTTGTATGGCGTGGAAGCATGTTGCATGTTGCCTATAACTTCGTAGGGCGGCGAGGCCGCCCAGCTGAGAAGCGGGGAAGCTGAGAGGCTGAGAAGTAAGCAACCAGAGGTTGCAGTGACGGATGGGAGGGGCGCGCTCCGTCGCGTCCGGTTGTGTAACGACAACGCCCGCGAAATCGATAAGTTATTCCCCATGAACGTTCCCGCGCGCGGCGTG
>JAFYDR010000274.1 GCA_017544725.1 Kiritimatiellia bacterium | reverse complement strand
GCGGACTCCCACTCCTTATCCCCCCTCCGTAATCCCGTTGAAACATTGTCATACGATAACCCCCTGAAGCGAGAAAGTAGTCTTTAGGAATGTCATGACCCTGTTCTCGTCCCAATCAACCTCCGTAGTCAGGTCGCTTATAGGGTCGGACCATTACCTCAGATAATTGTCGCGGTAAAGAAGAGACGATGCGCCGACCGGTTGGTCCACATACCTCTTTCAGTTGTTGTATTCAGGTTGTTCTTGTTGTTTCCAAAATCCTCTCGTGCACATGAGATGGGTGAATGTAGATGCGCCCAAGCGGCATAAACTTTTCATTCTCGCCTTGTCATGCGGCGTTCAAAACGATAGACTATTTCGGTTTTGGGAGATAATTATTTCTCCCGACAGAAAGGCTTTAAATCATGCAGACTGACTCGATTGAACTGTTGAAACAACTGGTCGCCCTCCCTACCCCTTCGGGCTTTGAGTATCCGGGGATGGAATTGCTTGGCAAATCCCTGCGACAGGCAGGCGTACAGGATATTCAGATTGACCGCCACGGAAATCTGACTTCCGTGCTCAACAAGGGCGCCCCTCTTCGCGTCATGTTGGAAGGACATTGCGACGAAATCGGATTCATGGTGCAGCACATCGATGACAACGGTTTCCTGTATATGTGTCCGTTGGGCGGTGTGACGATTCCGACCGTCGCTTCGGAACGAATCGTAATCAAGGGTAAAAACGGTCCCGTCTATGGCGTTTTCGGAGTTCGTCCCCCGCACCTGATGACACAGGAGGAACGCAAAAAGGTCGCGCCGGAAAACCTTCAGAAGATCGCCGTTGACATCGGTGCGAAAAGCAAAGAGGATGCCTTGCAGTACGTGGAACTGGGAAGCCCAGCCGTAATCGATTCCGGCTGGCATCAGTTGACGAACAATCGCGTCGCCTGTCGCGGATTCGACAACCGCGTCGGCGCGTTCATCGTCACCGAAACCGCTCGCCGTCTGGCGTCGCAGCCGTTAAATGTCGCGCTCTACACGGTGGCAAGCGTACAGGAAGAGGTCGGACTTATCGGCGGGTACACGACCGCGCATGACATCCAACCGCATATCGGAATCTGTGTGGATGTCACCCACGCATCGGACGCAACGCCCGACGACCGGAAAGCGGTCGGCGACATTCGTATCGGCGATGGTCCCGTTCTTGGGATCGGTCCCACCTATCACCGCGTCCTCCGCGCCCGGATTGAAGCGGCGGCGGCAGCTATCGAGGTTCCGCTCCAGAAGCAGGTTCGTTCACGCGGTACCGGCACCTGCGCCTACGCGATGCGGTTAACGGATTCGGGTGCGGCCGTCGCACAAGTCAGCATTCCTTTGCGTTACATGCACAGTCCGGTTGAGGTAATCTCTCTGGACGATGCGCTCCACGTCGTGGACGTTTTGGTTGAGACGATTAGGAACCTGCCGACGGAACTCGACCTGCGCCCCCCACAGGTGTAATTCATCGTGGACATCGAACAAAACCCCGACGGGAATCCTCCCCCATTCCCGTTGATCTACCTAATCGATCGGCTGGTTCCAAGCGAGACGTTCATTTGGCGCGAGGTGGAACAGTTGCGCCGTCGTGACTGGCATCTGTACACATGGACGCTGAAAGGCGGCAACTCCCCTCTTCCTTTCTCGTACAGAAACTCTCTTGCCGGATTCCGCTGGCGTTTTTTCCGTATTGCGAGCAAGAGAATCTTCAGCGAACTCTTCCGCAACCCCGTTTCCGCCCTGCGGATTCTGCACCGACTGCCACAGGCGGCAGCACTTGTCGGGAAGACGCTGCAGGACGATTGCAGGCTCATCCATGCGGAATTTGCGGGAATCACGGCAGACCTCGCGGGAATCGCGGCGGAAACGATCCGAATTCCCTGGAGTTGCGCGGTACACGCACACGATGTCTTCACAAGAACCCCGCGTCAAATCTGGCGGCGGTTGCGGACAGCAGTCCGAATCGTCGCCTGTTCCCGTCAGGCGGCCAACTGTGTACTCGAAGCAGGATACCCTTCGGAACAGGTCGATGTCATCCATCACGGATTGCGACTGAACGATTTCTGTTTCGACTCCTTTTTACGCGAACGTACCTTCTTCACCGCCTGTCGCCTCTCACCGAAAAAAGGAATCGACACCTTGCTCTATGCCTGCCGAATCCTTCAAGACCGTGGGCAAGAGTTCTCCTGCGTCATTGCCGGAGACGGCCCGTTGCAAAGTCAACTGGAACAACTCCGCAACCGTCTCGGACTACAGGAAACCGTCGAGTTTATCGGCTGGCAATCTCAAGAGGCGATCCGTTTCCGCATCCAAGAAGCGACCCTACTAATTCTTCCTTCCCGTCGAACCAAGGACGGAGATCGTGACGGAATCGCCAATATCCTCGTTGAGTCGATGGCACTAGGAACCCCCGTGCTCACCACGACGGCAGGTGCCGCCGACGAACTGATCAACGATGAAGAGACCGGTTTCCTTGTTCCTCCGGACGATCCGGAAAAGCTTGCTGAAAGAATGGAACGCGTATTACTCCAGCCCGAAGCTCTTCAACCGCTAATCAAAAAGGCGAGGCAAACCATCGAAGAACGTTTCGACGGACACCGCAATGTTCAAGCACTCGAAACATTCTTCCACCGCTGTCTCGATTCCGTACGCGGCGGCACCGCCTCACTTCATTCGGCTGATAACGACAGCCATCCGGGAGCGGCAACGTCCTCGTTGCCCGAAGCAGGATGATCCTAGACGCGCCCATTCGATTACAATCGAGGGAGGGGCAACGTCCCCGTTGCCCAACTTAACCAGCTTAACACGCCTAACCTGCTTAACACGCCTCCCCAGCTTACCTCGCTGGCGCGAAACACCCGCCTTGTCAGGACGCATCTGCGTAATTCACCCATCTCATGCGCACGAGAGGATTTTGGAAACAACAGGAACAACCTGAAAACAACATTTGAAAGAGGTGCGCGGACCAACCGATCCGCGCCTCGTCGCGGAATGAAGAATGAAAAATGACGAATGAAGAACTGTGGTACTTTCTCTTTGCACTTTTCTTTGCAGCCTCTGGTGGC
>JAFYDR010000273.1 GCA_017544725.1 Kiritimatiellia bacterium | reverse complement strand
ATGTCCTCGTATCATCAATCTGGGGACCGAGGTGATTAGATACCGCGACGGCCATTATTGGTTCGCCATGTATCCAGACCATGTTCAGGAACTGGATGAACACTTCAACACCATTGCCTCCTACAAAGCGCAGGGCCAGACCGGGATGATTTTCGACGGCCAGTGGTACTGGTATGGCGTAACCTGGTCAAAAGACGGCAAGCATCAATCCTGCATCCGCCGTCAGGCAATCCCGAAAAAGTAAGCAGGATCGGCGCGATTCCATCACCGCCCCACCAACCGTTCGCGGAGCGACTTTGCTATTTCTCGTCGTTTTCGAGTGGAACGCGGAATTCGACACAGGTTCCTTCGCCGGGTTTACTTTGGATGGAGATCGTACCATCGGCTAACCGCATCCGGCGTTCCATGTTTTCCAAGCCGTCGTGACCAACTCCCGCCTTTTGTTCCAGCGAAAAGCCCTTGCCATCATCCTGCACTCGGACGCAGAGGATTGCCCCGTTTCCTTCTACCGTCATCGTAATCTTGACTTGGGTCGCCTCCGCATGTTTCAGCACGTTTCCAACCGCTTCGCGTGTTGCCAGTAAGAGGTGGTGCCTCGCTTTTGCCGCAATGTTCTTGCCGGTCAGGGAGTCGGGACGGATGATGCGGAAACGCAGCCCCGAGGATCCGAGGAAGTATTCCGTGTACTGTTCGAAGTAACTCACGAATGCATCCCAGCCGTCATTCGCAGGGTTTACTGCCCAGACGATCTCATCTACATTCCGTGCCAGTCCGTTCGAGACCTCGTAGATTTGATCCAGTCGCTTGTGCGCATTTTCAGACTGCACATCGTTCTGTGCCAGTTCGCTCAATGTGGCGATCACCGAAAGACCATTTCCCAAGTCATCGTGGATGTCGCGTGAAATACGTGCGCGTTCCTCTGAGAGTGCCTCTTCGCGCTTCAGTACCGCCATCTGAAGTTGATACCGGTGGGAAAGCAATTTGCGGGCAATCCACGCGACCAATCCTGCGAAAAGGAGCGAGACGGTCAGGTAGAAGGGAAGCGTCTGCCAAAAATAAGCGCCGACAACAAAGGTGCAGACGGCGTCATTCTCGCCCGCGTGATTCCAAATGCCGCCCGACTCCGCTCGTACACGCAATGTGTAGTCACCTGGCGGCAACCACTCGAACTTCACCGTGCGCTCACGCTGGATGGGCGACCACTCCCTGTGGCCTCCCTCCAGTCGGTACCGGTAACGAACCGTTTCCGGGATACCGGGGGCCAACGCAATGAATGTGAAGGAAATGTCGCGCGCACCGGGCGGAATCAACAAGAGTCGGTTCTGTTCAAACGCAACCGGTTTCTCTTCGACAGCGATGGACTCAAAAAGCACGACGGGTAATCGTTTGGAAAAGGCGACCTCCTGCGGATTGACGACGGCGATGCCGCCCTCGTTGGGGAACCAGATGTTGCCATCGTTTTTCCCTTGCCCCGGCGCAATTCCACCGAGGCAACGCTTGCCGGGAAGACCATCGGAGACGCCCAGCTGGAGAAATCGCGGCATCTCTTCTTTCTTTTGCGGTGCGGATTTCATACCCGCCAAAAGGTCTTGGATTTCGACGCACTGCAATCCCTCTGTCGTGCCCAGCCAGAGGCGCTGGCTTCCGTCTTCAGAAATTTGCAGGATGGAGTTGTTGGAGATTTCGGTAGGCAGGGGAATCGGGACGAGTCGATCCGCCAAAAGGCAGAAGAGTCCCGAAGTTGTGCCTAGCCAAAACCGATCACCTTCACGATACATCGTGCGCGGTGACCCGCGTAGTCCCGCGGCTTCGCCTAGTTGTGTCTTGCCACCATCGGGGGCGATCCGCAAAATCCCGAAGGAGTCACCGCAGAGCGTGAAACGTCCGTTGTCCTCGCGGATCATTGCGCGGATCGGACCGTTCACCTGATTTCCGTACAGCACGCAAGGCTCCAGTTCTCGCTGGTCGTTGACACGGAGCAGACCTTGATGCGTTCCGACAAGAAGCCCCAACTTCGGATCTTGGGTCAACGAATAAATGGTGTGGATTTGCGGCAGGCTGTAGTCGTTCTGCGGAATGGTGAAGAGCTTGTTGTGTTGTTGCATGAAAAGCCCCGCGCCCAGCGTCCCCAGCCAGACGCGTCCCTCCGCATCCTGAAGAATCGCACTGATCGGTACGTCAATCCCGAGGTAGATCGTTTGCAACAGACCGCCATCCGCCTTCACGTGAACGGCACGTTCTTTGTATCCGATCCACGCCGTGTTGTCCGGTTGCCGCCACAGCGAATAAGCGGAATTTCCTGAAGCGCTGCTCTCGGTTTTCAGCTCTTGCACGACTCTGGGGCGGATACGTAACAACCCGCCTTCACAGGCTGCCCACAATGTTCCGTCGGAATCTTCAATCAGTGAGTTGATCGAAAGGGAACCCGGCACGTCCTGCGAGGCGACGCTTTGCCAGATGTTGTTCTGCCAACGGAAGAGACCGGTTGAGTTGCCGATCCACAGGGAACCATCCGAAACCTCCGTCATCACAGTCGCCATGCCCGCGTTGGGTGGGAATCCGATTGGCGTCCAAATGTCATTTTCACAGAAGGCAACGCCGTTCGGCCCACATACCCAGAGTCGTCCAGAGTTGCCGGCACAGACGCCAGTAACGGCTTCCACGAGGAAGTCGGGTAGGTGTACCCGCTTCTCGTCGAACTTGCCGTCTGTGAACTCCGCGAGACCATTCCATGCCGTAATCCAGAGGCGTCCATCTCGATCCAGCGCGGCGCCTGTCAAGGCACCCATCGTCGCACGGTCATCCGATGGCACGGGGCAAGGGAGCGCAGTGAAACGTGGTGGGGAGCTTTTCTTCAGCGACTGCCCGATCAGGATACCGCGTTCCGCGTAGGCGTAGAGACACCCCTGTTCCGTTTCGTAGAGTCCGAGAATTTTACCGACATCACTTTCTTCAGCGTTTCCGATCAATGCTTGTGACCATGCATTCTTCGCGAATCGGACGAGTCCTTTCTCCCCGAAAATCCAGATTTGGTCAGTTCGTTCGCAGAAGACACCACGAAACTCTCCGCAGACGAGTCGTATCTCTTCCGGGATCGGGATGGAGAGAAACTCCTCGCCATTAAATCGAATGAGGCGATTGCATGAGACCATCCAGAGGTATCCCGATGAGTCTTGCGCGATATCCAGAACGGGGCTGTCAGGAAGTCGGTCTTCCACCGTCCACAGATGCAGGGTATATTCAGGCGGTTTCGCGATACTGGAGAGGCAATACGCGAAAAGAAAGGCAAACAAAGCGATGAACCGTGCAGACATGACGTCACTATACCGCACTGCGGAGAAAACATAAAGAACAAAACTTTCAACCTAAATCCCACGGGCGCATCTGCGTATTTCACTGTCGTCTTTTGAAAATGAGAACAACAACTTCGCTGCGCGAAGTAGTGACGAATGACGAGTGACGAGATGTAGCAATTTTCTAAGTTATTCTCATGAATGTTCCTACGCGAAGCACACGGCGGCTCTCCATAGCGGCAAGTTACAGGCAAATGAGAAGCGATGCGCGGACCGGTTGGTCCGCGCACCTCTTTCAAATGTTGTCTTCAAGTTGTTCTGGTTGTTTCCAAAATCCTCTCGTGTGCATGAGATGGGTGAATTACGCAGATGCGTCCCTGATTTGTGCTGCTTCCAAAAAGGATTGACAGTCGCCAACTGGTAGCCGATAATGGCCCTGTTTTTATGAGGATGATTGTGAGATATGGTGGCATGAAACGGATGGTTTTTGTCTGCACATTACTTTTGGGTTGTGCAGTTGCCTACTTTTTTTATCTTATCAGAGATTCAAGAGAGCGGAAGAGGATTGAGGTCACTTTGGGAGAAATGCGGCGAATTCCTCTGAACACTCCATCTGATTTTTCACACGCAAGGGATGCATGGGGACGGGAACTCAAAATCAAAGTTTGTGGAAAGAGGATTGAGATTCGTTCACAGGGTGGGGATGTCGCATCCACGAATGACGATATTGTTCTCATGCTGAAAAAGACGGATGAGTGTTCTGGGGTTTTGGAATTGTCCTATCCGACAGCAACGGGGAGGAATCGAGAGTTTCTGGAATATGAGTGAGAATCGATGTTGAAAAACCATGAACGAAGCTATGATGAGGAGTAAAATTTTGAACGAGAATAGACAGATGAGCAAGATTAAAAACCTTGCTCATCAAATCTCCTTATTGTGGAGAGTGTGTCTATTTCAAGGATTCCGATGCCTTATGCCTATTGTATGGTGAGTGAGGAGAAAATGAATCGTATTTTCATTCTGCTGTTGTTGATCTGTTTCGGGTGTTGCCATTCTCAACATATCCCTTTGGAGGAGAGTCGTGGAATCTATTTCCTTTCACTAGAGCGCACCTCACCTTTCTCCTCTCTCGTCAAGAGATCTGGGTATGATTCTTTCCCGTACCTGCCGCTCGAACGTGATCCTGAGTTCAGGGAATATTTTCGTATGCTGGGAATTCCCGAAGCACAAATCAATGCCGAACGAAAGGATTTCTTTTTTCGAAATGATGTAAAAACTTTCGAGTTCGGGTCGGTGATTCCGTGTGATGAGTTGTGCGGGATTGTCAGCAATTATTTTACAGGTAACGGCTGGAAGGTTAAGAGAAAGATACTCTTTATGGAGGAAGCAAATTGTGGCTGGCAATGGATTCGGGTTTTTGAGAAGGGGAAAGCACAGATTCACGTCGAAATCAACGGGGTACCGGGAAAATTGGCAAAACCGATCCCGGTGGAAAAAGATCACGTTTGCGTTGAAAATTATCT
>JAFYDR010000272.1 GCA_017544725.1 Kiritimatiellia bacterium | reverse complement strand
GCTTAATTCTTCATTTTTCATTCTTCATTCGTCATTGCTTCGCGCAGCGAAGTTATAGGCAAGCGTGACCCAAATGCTTGACAACACCCTTGGGGAAAGGGTAGGCTAGTGGCGAAACGCGAGGGATAGGGGATTGCATTCCATGTGCAAACGGTGATGTTGCTTTTTGCGGTGGTATCTCCGTCTTGAAAAAAGGAAAGGGAAAAACATGAAAAACTCGATTTCGTATGGTCTTTTGGGAGGCGTAATTGCCATTTCGCTTTCTTTGGCGGCGAATGCGGCGGATCGGACGCCGAAGGCGCTTGTCATCATGCTGGACGGTTTCCGTGCGGATGCGCTGGAGAATGCCGCCGCGCCGAATATGCGGATGCTCAAGGACGGCAAGTGGCAGCCGGAGTACAAGTGCGCTTGGTCCCTGACGGCGAACACGATTCTCGACACGCCCACGATTAGCGGACCCAATCACCTTGCCATCGCCACGGGCGTTTCGGGACACAAGACCAATCAGAAGGGCAACGAGCCGAACAAATGCGATCATACCAAGTGGCCGAGCTGGCTTTCGCGCCTCGTGGCGGCGAAGCCCGACAAGAAGGCGTTGTTCCGCTTCTCCTGGAAGTGGGATCAGAGCATCTCGCCCGATCCGAAGGTCTCGTCCATTCACGCGACCGATGAAGCGAACGCCATCGAGGTGCCGAAAATTCTCGCCGCTCCCGATGCCCCCGATGCTGTCATGTGGTATATTGACTGGCCCGACCACGGCGGACACTCCTGCGGTTACTACCCGTACACGACGGGTTACTTCCACACGATCCACCTCTCCGACATGGCGATTGGTAATGCGCTCTCCGCGATTGCTTCCCGTCCGACGTTCGCGCAGGAGGATTGGCTTGTCATCATTACCGCCGACCACGGAGGGTATGCGCGAGGTCACGGAATGATGAACGGACACGCCACGACCATCCCGCTCCTCGTCTGCGGACGGAATGTTGTCGCGGGACGGATTGCCGGAACGCCGCAGAACTGCTCCATCGCCGCCACGGCACTCCGTCACTTCGGTATCGACACCTCCAGCATGGATCTGGACGGACCGTTGGTGGGTACGAAAGCGGCAGCAGTGACTCCGCAACGTAAGTTGAATGATTCTCTCGTTGCCTATTTCCCGTTTGAGGGGAAGGCGTTGGTTAATGCGATTGCGAACGGACCGAAGCCCGTTGCGACGGGCTCGGCCGCCCTTGTCGGCAAAGGCGATTTCATCGGCGGAGCCTTGCGCGTGGCGCCGGGAACGAATGGCATCTCCAGCGTTCGGCTGGAAGGTTCGGAACGCCTTGCATTTGAAAACGGCGGTGATTTCGCAATGACCATGTGGGTACGTATGGATACAGCGCCGACAGGCGATCCCGTCATCGTGGCGAACAAGGATTGGCAAAGCGGGAACAATCCCGGTATTCTCATCACCAGCGCGAAGCAAATCGGCGGCATGAAGAATCCCGGCGTCAGCTTCAACGCGGGACGTGTCAACCATGGCAGGATTGACCTCGGTCCATATGACACCACATTGGGCAAGTGGACATTATATGCCGTCACGCGCGATAAGGATGGAGTTATTCGGTTCTATCAAGGCGGGCAGGACGGGCATCTCTACTGGATTTCCGAGAACGTGAGCAATATTGTGGTTGCCACGGACTTTCCGTTTGTCCTTGGACAGGACGGGACGGGACAGTACAAATCCGCGTTCAATGGTTTCATCGATGACTTCGCGCTCTGGACGCGGACGCTTTCGCATGAAGAGATGCGCCGCATTTACGAGTCGGGTCGTATGGGCATCCCGTTCCAAAATCTGCTGTAGGCGGGGCGGCTGGTGCCGCCCAGCTGAAAAGCGGGGAGGGAAAAAGCCGTTTAGGGTGGGGAACGCTAGGTTAGCGAGGCATGTCGTTTGTCGCCTGTCGCGTTCGTCTCGGTTTGTCTCAGTAGTCCCCTTCGGCAGTGCCACCAGCCGGGTGTTACGCGCCAACGGGGTAAGCGTGATAGGCGTGTTAAGCTAGGCAACGGGGACGTTGCCCCTCCCATTGGGACACCGATGCGCTTCGGACGCGACGGAGCGTCCCTCCCATTCGATTGCATTCGATCGCAGTCGACAGCTACCGATGACACGCGACAAACGACACGCGACACGCCGCTACTGCCTACTCACTATTGCCTTCTTTTCATTCGTCATTCTTCATTTTTCACTGCCGCCTTTGGCGGCCCGAAGTTATAGCCAACATCAATCTTGTTTTTGGCATTGGAAATCTCTATAATTACCTTTTTCTATGGAGGAGAACACGAATGAAGGGTTCGATTTGGTTGTTTGCGTTGGTGGCGTTGGGGGTTGCCGGTTGTTTTTCTGTGGGACCGGATTATCGTGAGCCGGAGGTGAAGAAACCGGTGTCTGAACTTACGGACGCGGGGTTACCATTGTCGTCTAACAAGATGACACAGGCGGAGCGCGTCACCATCTCGGCGGAGGAGGTCTCCGCCTGGTGGACGATCTTTAAGGACGAGAAACTGACGTGGTTGGTGAACCAGGCGTTCGCCAGTAACCTGACGATGCGCGTGGCGGCGATGCGTGTGCGTGAGGCGCGTGCGCAATTGGCGATTGCGCGTGGCAAGTGGGAGCCGTCGCTGGATTTATCGGGCGGTTACACGCGCGACCGTACCAGCGCCAACGGAAAGACGGGGCTGAAGTTGACGCGCAATGACTACATGGGTGGATTCGACGCCTCGTGGGAGATCGATATCTTTGGCGGTACGCGTCGGAACGTCGAGGCTGCGAGGGCCGATCTGGACGCGGAGATCGCCGCGTTGGATCAGGCGTGGGTTTCGTTGGCAGCCGAGGTCGGCGTGAACTATATGGATCTGCTGACGATGAAAGAGCGGCTGGTCGTTGCGCACAACAACCTGAAGATCCAGCAGGAGACGCTGGACATTCTCGCCTCCCGTAACAAGGCGGGTATCGGCGATGACTTGGCGGTGCAGCAGGCGAAGTACAATGTGGAGACAACGCGTGCCACCATCCCCAATCTACAGGTGCAGATCGAGAGCTACCTGAATTCGTTGGCGATTTTGACGGGGCAGGAGCCGGGGACGCTGCATGAGGCGTTGAAGGATGTGCGCTTCTCCGATCCGATCCCGCCGCGCCGGTTGACCGGAATTGATGCGGAGTTGCTTCGCCGTCGTCCGGACATCCGTCAGGCGGAGCGGAATCTGGCTGCGCAGTGTGCGCGTATCGGTGTGGCCGAGGCAGAACTTTACCCCCACTTTTACCTGACGGGGTCGGTCGGTCTGGAGTCACTGAAGGCATCGAACCTCTTCAAGTCGGAATCGCTCTACTGGAATTTCGGTCCGTCGTTCTCGTGGTCGATCTTCAACGGCAACACGGTGCGGGCGAACATCGACATTCAGGATGCGCGGTATCAGTCGGCTCTGGCGACATACCAGCAGACGTTGTTGTCGGCACAGGGCGAGATTCGCGATGCGCTGACCGCCTACGTGCAGGAGTTCCATCGGTTTGAGGCGTTGACCCGTGCGGTGGAGGCTGCGCAGTCCGCCGTCAACATCTCGCAGGACCTTTACAAGAACGGACTGCGCGATTTCAACAACGTGTTGGACTCGGAGCGTTCGTTGCTGACGCTGCAGGAGTCGTTCACGATCAGCGAGGGGAACATCGCCATGCATCTGATCAAGCTGTACAAGGCGATGGGCGGCGGCTGGGCGAGTTGGATGGACGAGCCGCCGAAGGATCCGAAGCCGGTCGAGCCGATCTTGAACTAGTTGGGTGGCTGACGCCGTTCCTTGTCGGGACGGCGTTTTTGTTGAGGTGAGTTCAAAACCACGACCACGGAATCCATGACAACAGGAAAGGCGTTCGATAGAAAGCCGTATGCGGGAAATCCGTACGCACGGTTTGACGTGAGGGAAGTCGCATCGGCTGCAACGCCGAGGCGTGGGTCTCTACTCATGTTTTGTATTGTAACCGTGTTGGCGTCTTGCCTGTGCAATGTCGCCGTCGCCGGGGTGACGTTGTTTGACTTCGAGACGGATGTTGAGCGCAAGGCGAACCCAGATAGCGGCACTGTGGTCACTGTCACAAACTGCATGGCGACCTCGGGCGGCTCCGCCCTCCATGTCAAGGGTCGGGGCTGGTCGGGTGTCTATTTATATCCATCCGTCAGGGACTGGAGGGATTTCGACCGGTTTTCAATCGACGTCGTGAACCTTCGGGGCGGTACGAACTTCTGCGGGAAGGTGCGCATCTTCATGCGTCTCCCCGGCCAGACGGACGACGAGAAAGCCGAAGAGCGGAGATTGTACATCCGTTCACGCGGGCATTTTCCGGCGGTATTCTCGACACCTGCCAACCGTGCAGACATCGAACAAATCCACGTCGTGTTCGAGGGTTTCCCGGATGGCCCCGACTTGTACCTCGACAACTTCACGCTTCTCAAAAAGGGCGAGGCCGCGCCTTCGCCCAAAGGTCCTTGCGTGGGGAGGGACATTCTGCCGCTGGTCAAGTCCGAGAAGGACGCGTTCGAGGCGAGATGCGCCGCCATTGAGCCGGAGTTTGTGCACTTAAAAGACTATGTCGGTTTCTGCCGCATGTCCATGGAATCGTCTTGTGCCAATGCAAAGATGGCGGTCGGCTGGACGACTTCGATGGAGAAGGTGATGCCGCGCGGCGCGTTTTCCGCGAAGGTCATTCCCGAAGAAGGGCTTTCCGTCCGGCTTGCCCGGAACGAATACGAAAGCGTGCAGCTGCTCGTCGCGCCGCTCGGCAGCGATCTCAAGAAGGTCAAAGTAAGGGCGGAGGGCGATTTCGCCGCCAACATCTCCTGCGACGTGATGGGATATGTCCTTGCGACGAATGACGTGGGCTATGCCGTGGGGAAGACCGTCCCGGCGGACAATGCGGCGGGATACAAACGCGTCGGTCGCGTGCCGCCGAAAGGGTGGTGGCCAGACCCGATCCTTGATTTCATGGACGAGGTGGACGTGAAGGGGACTGACGTGCAGTCGTTCTGGGTGCGCGTCCGCTGCCCGGAGAACCAGAAGGCGGGGACATGGCGCAGCACACTCGTCGTGTCCGCAGAGGGCGCGGGCGACGTGCGCATCCCGCTGACGGTGCGCGTCAACGACTTCACGCTTCCGCGCACGTCGATGCTTCCGTTGTCCGTCACCTTCATGCCGGAGACAAGGGTTCAGAACTGGAATGGGAGGGATAAGCCATTGGTGGCATGGAGACGGCATCGTGCGGAATGGGGCGAGTTTCTTGCGGACTATCTGATCACCATGCAGACCGTTTATCATGCGGGCGAAAAAGTCTATTTCGATGTGCTGGAAAAGCTGAGAGACGAGCGGCGCCTGGGAATGTTCTGCATCGGGTATCTCACCCATCCGGCCTCCACGAACGACGCCGACGTCGCGAAGTGGCGCGCATCGCCGCGTTTCGCCAGCCTGACGAACAACTACGAACGCGCCAAGCAGCTTGGTATCGCGGATCACGCCTACGTCTATGGCTGGGACGAGGAGGTTCCCCGCGACTTCCCGATGATGAAAACGGCGCTGGAGCATCTTCGGGAGATTCTGCCGGGCGTGCCGTATTTGACCACGGCGTGGGATCACAAGTACGGGTGCGGGACGCTCCTCTCCGGCGTGGACGGGTTCATCCCCTCTTCATATCTGTTCAACACGAACCAGGCCGCCATTGCAAGGAAGGAGGGACGCCAGGTCTGGTGGTATGTCTGCATGGGCCCTACCTTCCCGTATGCCAACATGTTCACGGAATGCCCCGCAACCGAGACCCGGCTTTTGATGGGTGCCCAGGCGGTACGCATGAGACCCGATGGATTCCTTTACTGGCAGATGTCTTTCTGGAACTCGGAAAGGGTTGTTGATTCAGGGCCGTTCGTGGACTACTGGAATCCCGACACCCAAAACTCCCGCTGCAATGGCGACGGCATCCTCGCATATACCGGTCCGGACGGAAGACCGCTTCCCTGCATCCGGCTTGAGAACTTCCGTGACGGGCTGGAGGACTACGCCTACGCGATGATTTTGGAGAAGAAGTTGAACGCCCGGACGGACAAGAACGACAACTGGAGTCGCAGAGCGAAGGAGCTTCTGTCAGTCCCCCGTGAAGTCATGGACTCCATGAAGAACTTCACGGACGATCCGGAAACCATTTACCGCTGGCGCGATGCCATGGCGGATGCCATAGAGGAGAAACAATGAAGATGCACAAGATAATGTTCATGGTGGTTGCCGCAGCTCTGAATGCGGCGTGGGCGGCAGAAATTCCGCACGGGCTGTCGTGCGAATACCGTGAGAACCCGGTGGGGATCGACGTGGCGCGGCCTCGGCTGAGCTGGTTGTTGCCCGGACACGGGGCGAACGGTGTGCGGCAGACAGCGTATCGGGTACGCGTCGCATCATCTCGCGAGAAGCTGTTGGCTGGCGATGCAGACTTGTGGGACAGCGGGCGTGTGGCATCGGAGCAGTCCGTGAATGTGGAGTATGCGGGGAGTGCGTTTGCGAGTTCGCATCGGTACTGGTGGACGGTTGAAACGTGGGACAATCGGGGATACCATGTGATCGGTGAACCGGCCAGCTGGGTGACCGGCATCATGCGTCCTGAAGAGTGGAAGGCGAAGTGGATTGGGGCGAATCCCGCGACTTACGGGGATTTCGATCTGCACGGCGCGAAGTGGATTTGCCCGGCGGCGGCGACGCCTCCTGCGTTGGAGGTGGACGCAGGAAAATGGTTCTTCCGGTGTAAGGTCAACGTGAAGCCGGGCGATCTCGCAAAAACGGATCCGCGTACGGGGATTTCTCTGCACGATAAGCGTCCCGATGTCGGCAAGCGCCACGATAAGCCGGTCATTTTGGGAATCACGGGTGACGACAGCTGGCATTTGCAGGTCAACGGGAAGTTCGCCGCTTCGTCATGGGGGCATGTGTACGAATGGCGCTGGCTGGAGATGTTGGACGTGGCGGAGAGTTTGCGCGAGGGTGACAACGAGATCGTCGTTACGGTGAACAATCGGACAAGGAGTCCGGCTGGCGTGCTCTGCGCATTCGTCTTCCCGGATGGGCGGGCGACTGTCAGTGATGGCACGTGGGAGGCGAGCCGCGATGGCAAGAATTGGAGTCCTGTCCGCGTGGCGGCTGAGGCGGATGGTGGACCGTGGGGGAAGATTCGACGCACGGTACAACGGCAGTCGCCGGCCTTTGAGAAGAAGTTCGCAACGAAGAAGCCTGTCGCGTCTGCGTTGTTGCACATCACGGGCGTGGGCTTCTACGAGGCGGAGTTGGACGGTGCGCGGGTAGGGGACAAGGTGTTGGATCCGGCGCCGACGAAATTTGACAGGCGTGTCCTCTATTCCACCTACGACGTGACAGAGACGCTCGCGCGTAACGGTGGCGACCATACGTTGCGTGTGTTGGTAGGCCACGGTTGGTATGATGTCCGTGCCGTTGCCGTCTGGAATTTCGACAATGCTCCGTGGCGTGGCCTGCCTGCCATGATTGCGCAACTGGAGGTGAGGTATGCCGACGGTACGCGCGAAACGATTGCCAGTGACGGAAGCTGGCGGCAGGTGACCAGCCCGATCGTGTACGACGACATCCGTGAGGGCGAGCTGCTCCAACCGAAGGGGCGCGAGGCGATCGACCTGCCTGCACAGGTGGTACGTGGACCAGCCGGACGTCTGACCGCGGAACGGCAACCCGGTGCGAAGGTCATGCGGACGATTCGTCCGGCGAGCGTCAACCGTTTGCCCAATGGCCATTGGGTGGTTGATTTCGGACAGAACATGGCGGGCTGGGTGAAGCTCAACATCTCGGGACAGAAGAAAGGGGATATCGTCACCATCCAGTACGGCGAGGTAAAGAATGCCGATGGTACGCTGAACCGTATCACGGATGGTCATTTCCGCTATGCACGTTCCTTCTTCTTCCTGCCAGGCGGTTGGTTCCAACGCGACCGTTTTATCTGCTCTGGGGAAGGAACCGAAGTCTATGAACCGCGTTTCACTTACAACGGTTTCCAGTATGTCGAGATCGACGGGTTGGAAAAACAGCCTGACATTGAGGCGAAGGTGGTACACACTGCATTTGCTGATGCTGGGAAATTCGAGTGCGCGAACGATCTGTTGAACAAGATCCAGAACATCTTCCTTTGGTCGTATCGCTCGAATTTTGCGGACGGTTACCCGACGGACTGCCCGCATCGCGAGAAGAACGGATGGACGGGTGATGCGGCTCTTGCTTCGGAGATGGCGCAGTACAATTTCCAGAACGTCGCCGCCTACGAGAAGTGGATTCAGGACATCCTTGACGAGCAGCGTTCCGATGGTAATATTCCGGGCATCGTCCCGACAAGCGGCTGGGGTTATGCTTGGGGTAATGGACCTGCTTGGGACTGCAGCCTGACAATTATCCCGTGGATGCTCTATGTCTATAACGGTGATCGTCGAATTCTAGAGACCGTGTATCCCGGTTGGTTGAAGTACATGGGTTATACGGCGGGCAGGGCGAAGAACGATCTCGTTTCGCATGGACTGGGAGATTGGTGTCCCGTGAAGGATGGGTTGACGCCGGTCAAGCTGACATCCAGCGGTTACTATTATCTGGGTGCAATGATCGTTGCGCGGGCTGCTGAGATACTGGGCAAGACAGAGGACGCCAAGAAATACGCCGCGCTTGCAGCACGGATCAAGGAGTCCGTCAACAAAGAGATGTCGAAGGAAGACGGGACCTACGCGACGGGAAGCCAGTGTTCGCAGGGGTGTGTCCTGCATCAGGGGTTAGTCTCCTCCGAACTGCGGGAGAAGGCTGCTGCGAAGCTGGTGGAGGCGGTGGAACGCGACAAGGGATACATCAACTTCGGTATTCTCGGATCGAAGTACGTCTTCCGCGCGTTGAGCGAGGCGGGGCGCACCGACCTCGCCTACGCGATGGCGACGAAGCCGGACTTCCCCTCTTACGGCGACTGGATTCGGCGCGGGGCGACAACGGCGTGGGAAGACTTCTACCACGGCAGTTCCAAGAACCACATCATGTTCGGCGATATCTCCGCGTGGATGTATCAGTATCTCGCGGGAATTCGTTTGGACGACTCCGTATCGGCAATTGCGGAGAAAGTAGATCAGGGTGCGGTCGGATTCAAGCGTTTTCTGATTGCACCAGACACAGTGGACGATCTAGGTTGGGTACGTGCTTCACACAACAGTCCCTACGGGCTGATCCGTAGCGAATGGAAGCGGGATGGAAACGCCTTCTGGTTGGAGGTGGAGATTCCGCCCAACACGGAGGCGACCGTCTGTCTGCCCTCCGGTGCGACCGATGTCCACGCCCCCAATGGCGTAAAGTCCGGTGAGCCTCGGAAAGGTCGCTGGACCTGCCGCCTAGGTTCAGGCATCTATGTGTTCACAGCAAAACTCTAGGCATCGAGTCAACAGGAAGTGCCAGAGGGGCCAGAGAGAAACCCGCGCGAAAACGCGCGGGCATAAAATCGGCTGATGTCGCCAGTAGCAAAAAAGCGAGTTATTGTTATGGACAAGGACAATATCATGCCCTAACAATAAACTGGTTAAGCGAGTTAAGTTGGGCGACGAGGATGTTGTTCCTCGCGTTTGGAACTCGGAACTTGTACATCACAGTCGCATGGTGCAGGCACCAGAGGCACGTCGCTCGGCGAGGATATCATCCCAGGCCGCTGGCCGTTTTGCTTTCGGTACGGGGCGTGGAATCCAGAAGTCCTTCAATTTTGGTTCGATGACAACGCGATCGGATGATGTGCGACATACCGCGTAACCGATGTCGCCCCATAACCCGTTGGAGGGTAGGCATAGTTGCCATTTGGGACGTTGTGGCGACGGCGCGTCCTTATACCGTATCCAGTCGCGTACCCAACGGTGGTTGTGTCCGTGAATGTAGCCCGCCACGTGGTCTGTTTTCACGACGAGCAACGGCAGCGGTACTCCGCAGACTTTCAAATCGCTTGCCGCGTGATGGGCGCAGAGGATGATGGGCTTCTTGCGCTTTTCGAGAAAATCGCGGAGAAATACCTGTTCGTCTTCGGGTAATGCGCCTGGAACGGGGCCTTTGTCGTCCAGCGGACGGTTGTCTGCCCCTTGCAACGAATCCAGCATAAGAAAGCCGACACTGGGCGTTTCGACCAAATGTACGAAACGTTCTGGAACCAGCGACTTGGTCACTGCGTTTGGCCAACGTATGGCGAACTCGCTGCGGCGATCATGGTTGCCCATGCCGATCGTCACGGTGATACCCGCGTCCTCTAGCAACTTGAAGATTGGACGTGAGAAGTCATAGTCTCTCCCCAGACCGTAGAGATGCGCGATGTCACCAAATGCCATCACATTGCGCGGTAACGGATCCATCTTCAAAATCTCTGCCACGGTCTCCGAGAGTTTCTCTCGTGCGCAACCTGACTTAGCACCCAAGCCAGCATGTACGTCAGAAAGAAAGACAATCAGATTGTCGTCAAAATTCGCTTCTGCTTTCGCGAACAGAGGACGAGGTAGCGCGGTTGCTGCCGCGACCGCACCGAACAATTTCAGAAAATCCCTACGTTGCATCATCTTCGATTCTCCTTGCGGGGAGGGGATCTCGTCCGTCGATTCCCCGATTTTCCCCTGACGCGTCCATAGTATCATACACAGAGGCAATAGGCAATAGGGCGGCTTCGCCACCAGCGGGGTGCTATGCGCCAGTGACAAGTGACGAAAGACGAGTGACGAATGAAGGGAATGCTACCAGTGACGAGTACGAGTGACAGGCGGTAACGCCGCCAGTCTCGCCAGTCTCGTTAGTCCGTCTCGATTCGGGCAACGGGGACGTTGCCCCTCCCATTCGTGGGTAAGTGTCCCTGCGGGCTAAGTGCCGTTACTCGGCTAAGTGTCCCTGCGGGACTAAAGGGCGAATCGCCACTTCGAGCTGAAGGCTCACTTAGGGCGAAGCCCCTTAATTCCACCTCTTGCCATTCGTCACTGCCGCCGCAAAGTGGCACTTCATTCTTCATTCCAAACGAAGTGAGGCAATGGGGACGTCGATAGCTTTTCCTACAAAAGGCTCGACAGGGGAAAGCAACGAATCTATACTTTTCCCGTTATGAATACTCGCTTTTTACGTTCCGAATGCAAGCTGCCGCCCGCGCAGCTTAACCACATTGACTGCACACTCTCGTTTTGGGAGGATCGCGTGGATACGGAAGAGACGCTTACCCTCACCGCACGAGAATCGATTTCGACTTTGACGTTGGATGCCAAGGCATTGGACATTCTCTCCGTCACACCTGCGGATTATACCTACGACCGCGAACACAATCGGCTTGTGATTGAGCTGGGAAGAAAGGTGCTTCCGGGCGAGTCATTCCGTGTCTCCATCCGTTCCGTGACCCATCCTTCCGACACGATTCTCGAAGGGATTTACCGCGATGTCACGCCGCCGGGTGATCATCCGCAGCAATACATGTCGCAGTGCCAGCAGTGGGGATTTCAACGGATCATGCCGGTCATCGACGACTGTACCGCGAAGTGCACATTCCGTACGACGTTGGAGGGCGATAGTCGGTACACACATCTGATTTCCAACGGCGATGTTGATCGGACGACAAATCCGGACGGCATACCCGTGCCGAAGCCCGGCAATCCTTCGCGACAGGTCATCACTTACGTCAACAAGGTGCCGATGGCACCGTACCTCTTCATCGCCTGTGCTGGAACGTGGGAAACCTTGCGGGACGAGGTGGTTTATCCTGAAGGCAAGCGCATCCAGCTCGAATATCTCGTGCCACCCGGTCGTGTAGAGGGTGCGCGTTTGCCGATGCAGATTCTGAAAGATTCCGTTCTTTGGCAGCACCGTGCGATTGGCTTCTCCTATCCCTTCGACACCTACCGCACGATCTCGATGCAGAAATCGAATTTCGGAGGAATGGAGAATGTCGGCAACACGACGATTATTGCGGAGGCCGCCATGATCGACGAGATGACGAGCGACAGTCGCCTCATCTATTCCTACGGCGTAATTCCGCACGAATATGAACACAGCCACTGCGGCAGCGGCGTTACGATGGCAACACCTTTCGATATGTGGTTGAACGAAGCCTACACCGTTACCGTTGAGCAGGATTATGTCGCGACGGTCTTCGATCCGACCTTCTTGCGCATTCGGGACATGAACGCCATCCGTTCCCCGGCAGGCGGACCGCTGGCGGAGGAGGACACGGGCAAATTCGGGCAGATCGTGCGTGAGGGATTCAATGATCCTGATGAAGTGGTGGACGGTGTCACCTACAGCAAGGCACCGGAAATTCTGCGGATGCTCTCTCGTATCCTCACACCGTCCATCTATCGCCGCGCGACCGATCTCTACTTTGCGCGTTTCGACGGAGGGAACGCCACGACCGAGCAGTTTCTGGACTGTATCCGAGAAGTTGCGGGTGACCGTTTAGACGTTTCGCGTTTTGCCGATACCTGGCTATTCCATGCCGGGTACCCATGCGTGTCGGCAAGTTACGAATGGCGTGACGGAAAAGTGCAGCTTCATCTCTCGCAACGTCCGAATGTGCCCTCTGCTCGTGCACCGTTCATCCTCCCGTTTGCGGTTGCCGCCGTCGATGAGAACGGACGTGATCTGTTCGATACGACTGTCGTCTTCGAAGCGGAAACCGCCGATTTCACCTTTGACAGCCCTACGCGCCCCGCTTTCCTTTCGCTCAACCGCAACGCCTCATTCTATGGGGCGCTGGAGGATCTTTCCGTAACACCGGAACAGCTCGCGTTTCAAGCGCGGATGGATCCGAATCACTTCAATCGGGTGGAAGCGATGCAGCGCCTGACCGACATCATTCGTAAGAATCCCGAACTGCGGGAGCTTCTGATGCAGACCTACGAGGCTATCTTCCGCGACGATTCCCTTCCTGACGGAGTCAAGGGATTTCTCCTGTCGGTCTCGGAACAACCGCTCGACCGTTCGCTTCTGCCGAACGTGCGGGAAAACGTCGCATTCAAGTTGTCGATGCGGAAGCAATTCGCGGAACGAATCGGATTTGAGGCTATCACGGACGCTCTTGTCCGCTTCCGTGCGGGGACGGACACACTTCCAGTTTCCGATGCGATTCAGCGCCGAACACTGCTGTGTTCACTCCTTTGGTTGCTCTCTTCACTGGATACGCCGGAAGCGTGGCGTGTGCTAGAGGAACATGGAGCGCAGGCGCGAAACATCACCGACCGGTTGAATACACTCTCCGCAATCTGGCACAGCTCCGCGCCGCAAGCCGAAGGGATTCTCGCTGCTGCGAGAGAGGAATTGAAAGGTTCGCTGAATGGATACACCGGCTACCTGTCAATCCTCGGTTCCGCTCCCCGTCCCTCTGTTTTCGAGGCTGCCGCCACAGAAGAAGCGAGTCCCGATTTCTCCCTCTCGCATCCGGCACACAATCGCGCCTTGTTCTGCTCGATTGCGCAGAATGCGTCTATCTTTTGGACAGAGCGCGGGCTCTCTTGGTGGGTTGACACCTGTGCCAAGCTGGCACCGATCAACGAGTACAACACCTGCCGCCTCTTGTCGGTCGTGCAGAACTACGCGACATTTGCGCCAGATCTGCGGGAACTGGTGCGGAACGCATTACTCACCTTGCAGTCCAAACTCTCCGGCACGACCTGCAACTGGGTCAAATCCCGTATTGAGGCGTATTTGAGGGAGTAGCGGGCGGGGGCAAAACCGAAGGTACAGAAAACGCGGGCATGATATGCCCGCGCACGGAACTCCAACCGTAAAGGCGGTGCAAAGGGACGAAAACGACGAACGCGAGGAAAGTGATTTATCCTGCGCACGGACATATTGTGCCCGCGTTCCGCATGGCTAGTGGTATCTTCCTACTCCCTCTTGCCTAATGCCTTCTTCCACGCTTCCTACTTCGTGGGAGGTTCGGCGATTTTCTCGCCTTCAGCGAGAGCTTGCTGGACGGCATTGCGCAGGACTTCCATGCGCGTTCCGGCCGTCTCGATGAGGAAGGTCGAGTCTTTGCACTCGACGATCGTCCCGATGATTCCGCTGCTGAGGATGACGCGTGTTCCGGAACGGATTTCGCGAATCATCTTCAGACGTTCCTTTTCCTTCCGTTGCTGCGGGCGGATCATCATGAAGTAGAAGAGCGCGAAGATCAGGATCATCGGCACCAGCATGCTCATACCGCCTCCGACCGGGGCTGGTGCTGCGCCACCCTGTGCCGCTGGTGCTGCTGCCGCCTCAGCGGCCTGTGCGAGAAACAATGTGAAATTCATCTGTCTTTCCTTTCTGTTGGGTTTGTGTGATTAACTTGCCTGTTGCGGGCGGAGGAGCGACCGTTGCTCCTCTCGCCATTCCGTAAAGCAATCCGCGAGAATCGCCTCGCGCATCTCCTCCATCCACTTCAGATAAAGGTGAAGATTGTGGAGGGTCAGGAGACGGACACCGAGGATTTCGTTCTCGTGCACGAGGTGTCGTACATAGGCGCGGGAGAAGTTGCGGCAGCAGTAGCAGTCACATCCCTCCTCCACCGGACGAGTATCCGATTTCCACCGTCCGGCCTTGACCGGGTACTGACCGTTACGTGTGTACGCCGTACCATGCCGTGCCACGCGCGTAGGACAGACGCAGTCGAACATATCGACGCCGAGAGCCACCGACTCCATCATCTGGAAGCGGTCGCCGAGTCCCATGACGTATCGCGGCTTCTCGACGGGAAGCCACTGCACGCTGTTCTTGATGGCGGGAAACATTTCCGCCTCCGGCTCGCCGACACTCACGCCACCGACTGCATAGCCGTCGCATCCCATTGCGACCAGTTCCTTCGCGCAATGTTCACGTAAGTTCGCGTAGGAGCCACCCTGCACGATTCCAAAGCGCAATTGCCCTTCCGCGTAAGGTTGCTCCATCGAGGCAGCCTCCCACGCAAGGGTCTGCGCAACAGACTTACGTGCGTAGGCATAGTCGCAAGGATACGGCATACACTCGTCGAAGCACATCGCGATATCACTTCCGAGAATACGCTGTACCTCCATCGACTCCTTTGGACCGAGAAAGAATTTTGCACCGTCTAAATGCGAGCGGAACTCCACGCCGTTCGGGCGAATCTTCCGGAGATTGTTCAGGCTGAAGACTTGGAAACCGCCGCTGTCCGTCAGAATCGGTTTGTCCCACGACATGAACTTGTGCAAACCGCCACACGTTGCCATCACATCCATGCCGGGACGCAACAACAGATGATACGTGTTGCCTAGCACAATTGAAGCATGCGCCTCATGTAGATCGCGTGGTTCGACCGCCTTGACCGTCGCTTGCGTTCCGACCGGCATGAATACCGGCGTATCGATCGGTCCGTGCGCCGTCCAGAGTCGTCCCACACGCGCCGCGCTATGCGCATCTTCGTGAACAATCTCGAAGAGGCGGGGAGGCTGAGAGGCTGAGAAGCTGAGAGGCTGAGAAGCTGAGAAGTCTGTTTGGGTGCTGGTCATTCAGAGCTCTTTTCCTTTACAGAAGTAGCAAATGCGTGGATCATCCGTTCCAGAACATGAATTTCCTTGAAAAGTTCGTCTGAAAATTCCAAGTATCCCAAACGAATCGCCAATTCTAGTTGCGTGTCGATCTCCGCAAGGGAACCGATGGAAATCGAGAGGAAATGTCTAAAATCTTTAGCAGATTGACGTTGGGCTCCCTCTGCGATGTTGGAAGGAACGGAGACTGCCGCGCGTCGCAATTGATCGGCAAGCGCATAATGCTCACAAGATGGGAATGCCGCAACAAGATGATAAATCTTTTGTGCCAACTCCATTCCCTTTTGCCAAATCTGCAACTGCCTATGTCTCATCGCAACGTCCTCATCTCCATACTTTTCAGCTTCCCCGCTTCTCAGCCTCTCAGCTTCCCCGCTTCTCAGCCTCTCAGCTTCCCCGCTTCTCAGCCTCCCCGCTTCTCAGCCTCCCCGCTTCTCAGCCTCCCCGCTTCTCAGCCTTTCAGCTTCCCCGCTTCCCCGCCTCTCAGCATCCCCGCTTCTCAGCTGGTGGCGTAGCCGCCTTCGCCGCCGCATCCGCATTACGGATTGCGACATGGCGGATTTTGCCGCTGATGGTTTTGGGAAGCTCGGCGACGAATTCGATGATGCGCGGATACTTGTAGGGTGCGGTGACACGTTTAACGTGGTCCTGCAGTTCTTTGACCAGCGCGTCGGAAGGCATGTATCCCTTGGAGAGGACAATCGTCGCTTTGACAACCTGCCCACGTACAGGATCGGGGACACCGGTGATGGCGCACTCCGTCACGGCGGCATGTTCCATCAGTGCGCTTTCAACCTCGAATGGACCGATACGGTATCCCGAGGACTTGATTACGTCATCGATGCGTCCGACGAACCAGATGTACCCCTGTTCATCGCGCCAGACAAGATCTCCAGTGCGGTAAACATCGTCATGCCATTGCTGGCGGGTCAGTTCCTCGTCTTTGTAGTAACCAATGAACATTCCGCAGGGTTTGCCGTTCTTGGTCCGGACACACAGCTGCCCCTCTTCACCTGGCTCGCATTCTTTGTCCTCTGCGTTGAGGATGACTACATCGTAACCGGGGGAGGCGATACCCATCGACCCGGACTTCGGCGGTAACCATACCGGATTGAGCGTCACTGCGGTCAACTCGGTTTGTCCGAACGCCTCGTAGATCTGGTGTCCAGTCGCTTCGTAGAACTTCTGGAAGACCTCCGGGTTCAGCGCTTCGCCGGCTGTCGTACAGTGGTGCATGTGCGACCAGTCGTATTGCTTCAGGTCTTCCTGAACGAAGAAACGGTAAATTGTTGGCGGTGCGCAGAAGGTCGTTACATGATACTTCTCGATTACGCGCAGGAGTTTATCCGCATGGAACCGCTCCATGTCATAAACCATCAGTGCCGTTCCGCAAATCCACTGGCCGTAGATTTTTCCCCACGCGGCCTTTGCCCAGCCGGTCTCTGCTACGGTCAGGTGCAGACCGCCCGGTTCGACACAGTGCCACCACTTTGCGGTGATGATATGACCGAGCGGATACAGGAAGTCATGCGCCACCATCTTCGGCATACCAGACGTGCCAGAGGTGAAATAGAGCATCATCATCTCCTTTTCGCCGACGTCGCGTGCGCAACGCGACTCATCCAACGTGTCAGGCGCCGCTTCCATCAGGCTATCGAAATCCAGCCATCCGTTCTGATCGCCTCCCAGATTCATGGCACGGATGGGGATCTCCACCTCTTTCGATGCCTCTTCGATGGACTGACGCAAAGACGCGTCGTTTACGCAGAGGATCATCTTGACATCGGCACTCTTTACGCGATAAACGATGTCATGCGACTTCAACATATTCGTGGCGGGAATGGCGACCGCGCCCAGTTTACAGAGACCGAGCAGGGCGAACCAGTATTCATACCGACGCTTCAAGATGAGCATCACCATGTCGCCTCGGCGAATGCCGAGATCGTAAAAGACGTTGGCGGCGCGGTTACTCCACTTCGCCATGTCCTCCATCGTGAACATCTTCTCTTCGCCCTCGTCATTGCACCACTGCATGGCGCGGCGCGAGGGATCCTCGGCGGAGATCCGGTCCACCACGTCGAATGCGAAGTTGAACGTGTCTGGACGCTTGATCCGA
The DNA here is from genome assembly GCA_017544725.1 of Kiritimatiellia bacterium. Lineage (GTDB taxonomy): Bacteria > Verrucomicrobiota > Kiritimatiellia > RFP12 > UBA1067 > RGIG8368. Next base: position 2,897 of record JAFYDR010000272.1, on the reverse strand, counting down.
AAATTCTTCTGGAAATCCTCAAAAGAGTTGAAATCGTCGCGTTCCAACCAAGGGATTGAAAATGACATAGGCACCTCGTTTTACTTGTCTGTGATGATTGCGAGAAACTTGGCGGGAACATTCCCTTCGTTCTGCATACCGTGCGGCTTAGTGGAGTCGAAATAGATGCTGTCGCCCTCGTTCAGGACGACCGACTGCCCATCTACGGTCAACCGGATGCTACCGGAGAGGATGTAGTTGAACTCCTGTCCAGGATGCACATTCGTGTGCAGTTCCTTGACGGACGGATCGACCGTTACGATGAACGGCTCCATTCTCTTGCCCGCGAAAAGAACGCTCAGAGCCTCGTAATGATAAACATTGCGCCGCTCAACGATTGCACCCGCACCTTTGCGGGTCACGCGGAATACCGTGGCATGGGGATCGCCACCGGTGAGAATCGTTGTCGGGTCAACCTTGTACAGATTCGCCAGAATCGAAATCGTGCTCATAGGCACGTCCGCGATTCCTTCTTCGTACTGCCGGTACGTCTCGACGGGGATTCCCGTGTCACGCGCAATGCTCTCGACGGTGAAATCCGAAGCGTCGCGTAACCCTTTAATTCGTTCCGCAATGGCCATTCTCTGGTTTTCCATTTGTTCGTTCCTTTCGTAAAAGAGGGAATAGTGTAGCAAAGAAACGCCCTATTCGACAAGCCAAGCTTTACACTTGGACTCATGATGGGGACAATGGGGACGATGGGGACGGAGGGAAGGCTGAGAAGAAGGCGGTAGGCACTAGGGAGTAGGCAGCAGTGGTGGCAATGAAGAATGAAGAAATAAGAATGAAGGAATGACGAATGAGAGGGCGGCAAAGCCGCCCAGTTGAAATGCGGGGACAATGGGGACGGGTGTTTAGCCGCCAGTTTCGCCAGTCCTGCCAGTCTCGCCAGTCCGTTCCGTCGCAGGCACCGAGGACGTTGCCCCTCCCAAAGCGGCTACGCGACCAGCTGAAAAGCGGGGAAGGGACATAAAGGACAGAAACGACCAAAGGGACAAGTGATCTTTTTATCCGCCCATCATTTGTCATTTTTCATTCTTCATTCACTGGTGGCGTTGGCCACCATACGACAAGCCCCGAAGGGGCGAAAGTACACAGACGGGGCAAGCGTAGGGTAGCCCCCGAAATCAAGCAAAGGCGCGTTAACCCTGAAGGGCGACAGAAGGCGGCGTGGCATGACAAGTGGCTGTGCGTTGTTCCGTCGCCCTTCAGGGCTTGGCGGATACAGGTCGTATCGCCGGGGTTACGCTTCGCTCACCCATGTCTGTATAGTTGCCGCCCTTCATGGTTTCCGTAACCATACCATCGCAAACCCTGTCGGTTTCGACAACGAGGATGTTGTCGTTACGTGGCCGGCGATACGGTCATAGTGTTAGCGGAGGATGGCGTTGACATCATTGGTGACGGAATGACGGACGTTTTCGTCCTTGCCGTCCTTCGCCTTGTGGATCATGAGTGAGCCTCTTCCGTCACGTGCAGGATGCGCAGAGATTGCGTCCAGTAGCTCTTGACTGATTCGTCCTCCTTCGACCGGTGTCGAGATCACATGGGGACGGATGATCACCACGAGTTCGGTACGTTGCTTCACTTTTTCCGTACTGCGGAAGAGGAATCCGATCAACGGGATGGAACCGAGAATCGGAACACGCGAATAACGTTCCTTCTCTGTTTCCGAAATCAATCCGCCTGCCGCCACAGCCATGCCGTCTTTCGCGATGAAGGTGCCGGAGAGACTGCGCGAATGCACGATATCGACATTCGCCTCCGCGACAGGTGTGGAGGATGCTGCGTTATAAACCGGAATCTGGGCACCGTCCACCACTCGTTCCGAATTCTCCTGAATCAACCGTAACGTGACCGTCTTGTCCGCATTGATGTTCGGTGTGATGAGTAGCATGGTACCCACGTCTTGATATTCGAATTCCGTGATTGGACTGGAGACGGTGGATGTCTCCGAGACCGTCGTCTGGCTGGAGATGCCTTTAATGATCGGGATTTCCGAACCGTCGAAAATCCGTGAAACCTCTCCGTTAGCCGTGAGGAGGGTGGGTGTCGCGAGAACCCGCATCTTTCCGTCCGTCTGCAACGCCTGAATGCGCATATCCAGTGCACGGTCTAGTACTTGGAAGCTCATTGCGTCGGTTAACGGTACCGTGTTGTTCAGTGCATTGAATCCGGGGAATCCTCCAGACGCTTGCGCTTTCGTTCCGCCCAGTTTCGTCTGGTCTTGGGAGAACGCATATTGGAATGAGGCTTCGTAGTTGTCCGTGATGTCGAGTTCCAGTATCTTCACCTCCAACAGTACCATCGGGGTAGGCACATCGAGTCGGCGGACGAGCGCACGAATCTCCTCCATCATCTTCGTATCGCTCGTGCGCACGATTAGCATATTGTTGCGGCGACTGAGCGTCACGAAGACATTTGGTTGTTGCGCGACGGCGTTCCCGTACACGGTCTCGTAAGTGTTGGTGTCATTTTTACTGTATGCCGCCTCGATTTTCTTCGCTTCTGCCGCCGTCAACCCTCTGGGTGCGAAGTTTCGGTTTCGGAAGAATTCCTGTCCGATTCGCTGGAAACCGCCGCGGCTGTACGAGAAGACACCAGACCCGGTTCTGCCGCCCGTTCCAGTGGCGTCCGGGGCTTCCATTTTGAGGAACTGCGAGCCGCCGCTTTCGTTAATCATGTCGAACCGACGGAAGCGCCTCGAGAGGTCGTTCTCGTCCTCTTCCAGCAACTCGTCCTCGCCCAGCGAGAGCATAGTCCGTTCGGGGTAGAGACCATAGATCACGCTGGCGACTTCGAGTACGTTGGGGTAGAGAAGGGTAAAGGTCTCTGTGCTCTCTTCGCGGAAGGAGGTG
>JAFYDR010000271.1 GCA_017544725.1 Kiritimatiellia bacterium | reverse complement strand
CTTTCGTTTACTTTTTCAATCGTCACTGTCGCGTGGATTTCAAAACCAAATCGCGAAACCGCCACGCCACGGACAAGTGACGGGCGCTCCACGGGTGACGCATGGGCATATCACAGACGGGTTACAGACGGATCACGGACAGGCGCTCACGGAGCAACCGCCCTGCCACGGACAATCAGGCAACGAAACCACGCAATCCCCATCCACCCTCAACCGCCGCCCCGCACCCTTAGACCACTGCGCGGCTCGGTCTTCGGCCCCAAGAGATATTCCTGCACAATCCCCGCCCCGCACCACGTAGGCAACAAAAGCGAACGTGTCAATAAAGAAACCCAAAGAGCCAGAGCGGTAGCTTGTTGCCGAATCCAACAGTTGTATCGTCATTCACGACAAATGAATCGGGCAAGTCCTTTATCTGGTCAAACCCCTTGCCTGCACCTCCAACCTCGAAAAGATACTTGCCATCAACAAGAAAGTCCCCCTTGGCAGGGTATGTGACGCCATGTTCATGGCGAAGTTGGTTCAGGAAGAAAGTCTCGCGCATCGTTCCGGGATTCGGAAGTGCGACAAGCGCACGCATCAGATTTGTGTTGCTGCAGTATATCTTGTCTGGAGTAGGAAGATTCTTCAAGCTTTCCTTTGACGCTGTAGTCAGTAAAGAAAGAAGACCCGCCCGTTCAAGCGCGTACAGCATCTTCAGTCCTTGTTTCCTGTCCGTGCCTAGCTCCCGATACAGCCTGTCCATGTTCGGCGTCAACGGCGCAGACATGGCCAGCACATTAAGCATCCGCCTCGCCTTGCGTATCGTCATCGGTTCGACATCCTCTATCTCAGGATAATCCACCTCAAGAACCTGATTGGCCGTCGCAACAATCCGATTCAGATAATGGCGAGGCTCCTCCTTGTAGAACGGATAATACCCTCCGATGCGATATGCGTCAAAATGCGCCAACACCGGGAACTTTCTGCTGATCGATCTCGCAATGGCAACATGATTCGACAGGATGTCATCAAGAGAAAAAGGCTGGATGTCCGCCACTCCCTCAAATTTCAGATACTCACGAAATGAGAGCCCATCAAGCGTGTACGGGGTTTGCCGCCGAGAAAGATCTCCACCCCGTTTCTCAAGCTTAAGAAGCGACGATCCGGAATATACGACCTTCAGCCGCCGAAGGTTGTCGTTCAGGCTCTTCACCAGATCCTGCCAGTTCTCTAGCTTGTGCACCTCATCAATGAAAAGATGTGTGCCTCCATGAGCAACGTGGTATTCTGCCAGCGAATACGCTTCTCTTGCATCTATCCAGACATTGTCAAGTGACACATACAGCGCATCGCCAGAATTCGGCATTTCCGCTATGCGTTGCAATAACATGGTCGTCTTGCCGACGCCGCGAGCTCCCTTTATACAAACTAGACGGCAATCCCAATCGACTTCAGAATAAAGATAACGCTTGAAATCAACCGTGATGTCGGCAACAAGCTCAGCCGACATCTTGAATATCTTCTCTCTTCTGGATTCTTCCATGTCTTAGCTCCTTATCACTCAATCCCCATTTCCTGCCCAATTTAGGGTCTGCAAACCCTTTTCAAGGCGACATTTAGGGTTTTGAAACACGAATATTATACCACATGCTGCCCCTCATATCAACCACGGGACAAAAATCTGAGTGGTCAGCCCCGAGGCGAACTGCATTTTTGCCGCGTTTCCGCCGCGCTTCTGCGACATATCCCCCGCGCGTTCGCGCAGCCCTTCATCCCCGCCTCTTCCGCCCCCACCAGAAACCAGCCGACAGAAACGAGAGCATCGCCCTCAACCACCGCCCTGCACCCCGCGACCACTGCGTGACTCGGCCTTCGGCCTCGGGAGATGTTCCTGCACAATCCCCCGCCCCGCACAGCCACACCCCATCTTCCCACCCCACCAGCTCCATAATAGCAGAGACCAATTTGAATAGCTCAAACAATGTTTTCTCCCTTCCCT
>JAFYDR010000270.1 GCA_017544725.1 Kiritimatiellia bacterium | reverse complement strand
CTTGCCTATAACTGGGCGGCGAAGCCGCCCAGCTGAGAAGCGGGGAAGCTGAGAGGCTGAGAAGTAAGCAACCAGAGGTTGCAGTGACGGATGGGAGGGACGCGCTCCGTCGCGTCCGCCGCGTAACGATAACGCCCATGTCGTCGAAACCGACAAGTTATTCCCCATGAACGTTCCCGCGCGAGGCGCGGGCGGGGAACTTGCCTATAACTTGATCAAATGTTGCCAATATCCAATATTACCAATAATCATTCGCAATAACCAATCGGAAACTGGCAACATTGGAACTGGCAACATTTCCACATTGGCAACATTTTCAACGTTATTCCCATGAACGTTCCCGCGCACGGCGCGGGCGGGGCGCTTGCCTCTATGCTTTTCCAGAGGGACTGAGGCTTGCAAGAGCGATTAGACGGCATGTGCGCATTACGCCGAGGATATTACATGCCTCGTCCGTCACCTCGTAAATCACGCGGTACGGTTTCACGACCAGTTGACGGAGTCCGATGAACTCAGTGAAGTGTTCCTCAAAGGCACATTCGGGGATACTCGGGCCCGCAAACGGAAAATCCACCAACACGTCAACCGTGCTACTGATTTTGAAAAACCATTTTTTTGCCGTGGCATTATCACATTCGGAAGCGATGGTGTCGTAAATTTCGTCAAGCTGGCGAATCGCCGTAAGAGACCAAACGATCTTCATATCCCGTGCCTTTCACGAAACTGTTGCATGGCAGTTTCATGATTGACTCCGTTTCCATCTGCGATTTCCTTACGTGATTTGCGAACTGTGTCGGCAAGCAAAAACACATCCATCAAGGGTTCGAAGTCCACCGCACTTACGAGAACAGCATCGGCGCGCCCTTTGCGGGTAACGATGAGTGGACGGTGCGTCTCGTTGACATGCGCGAAACAAGCCGCGAGATTATTCCGATATTCGGAGAACGGTATGATGTCTTCGGTTAGGCGGGGACGACGAGATGTTGTGCGAGGTTGCATGGTTCATTCACTCCTTGCTTGAATGTGGTTAGTGTACAAAAAAATGTTCATCGAGTCAAGGGCATTTGAGACTGAGATGTCTCTGCGGGCGCATCTGCGTATTTCACCGTCGCCCTCTAAAATAAAAACAACAGAAACAACAACTTCGCTGCGCGAAGTAGTGACGAGTGACGAATGACGAGTGACGAGATGTAGCAGTTTTCTAAGTTATCCTCATGAATGTTCCTACGCGTAGCACACGGCGGCTCTCCATAGCTGCAAGCTCCCCGCCCGCGCACGCACGCGGGAACGTTCATGAAAAGAAAAAAGTGACCCCGCGAGCATGGCTGCCCTCTGGGCTCAAAGCACCGGACCTTCCCCGGCGAGTCCGCCACCTTTCAGGGCAGAGTCACAAGACGCCCGTCACCATACCACCAACCGCGCAAGAAGTCAATGGGAATAACTTTCGATTTCCGATGCGGGCGTCGGCGTTACACGACGGACATCGATAGCTACCGATGACATCCGACAAGCGGCACTCGACATATCGGGTTGGACCGGCAAGACTGGCAGGACTAGCGAGACCGGCGACTAAACATCCGTCTCCATCGTCATCATTGTCCCCATTGTCCCCGCCTCTCAGCATCCCAGCTTCTCAGCTGGCGGCGAAGCCGCCCGATTCTTCATTCGTCACTCGTCATTCGTCATTGCCGCCCTCGGCGGCTCCTACTCCCCTGTCATTTCTGCGAGTTGCCGTTTCAGGTTCTCGATTTGTCTGGCGCGACTCGCCGCACGTGCCATCGTTAGGTTGTCACCGCCGAACTTGGCATAAGCATCGCCCTTCGGTTGTTTCTTTTCGAGATCGGCGATTGCCTTCTTAATGTCTTCCACCTGTTTCCGCAACTCTGCTTCAGACCCCTTTCCCAATTCTTTCATCGCACGGAAGCGGTAGTAGTTCATCTCGCCGGGCTGGCTCCATCCCTTCAACGCTTCTTCCAGTTCCGTACGGTATGCCGTTGTATCGCCCTGCGATTTCCGGCACTGCGCGATGAAGTAGTGGGCCTTAGGAGCGACGCCCGCATCGTCAGGAGGACTTGCCTGAAGGTTCGACGGATAGGTCATCGCTTGACGGAAGTCACGAATGGCGTCTTCCCACTTGCCGCCTTTCATCCGCTCCGTTCCACGATTCATCGAGGCTTCCACAAACGGGGTGAGCAGACTTTCTCCCCCCTCCCACACATGGAAGCGACGTCCCTGCAGGATCTGGAGTGACTCGTCATACCGTTTGGCATCGTTCAACAGACAGGCATATCGGAAAATACAGGCATCGTATTTCTCCGCCGTGGCACGATATCGTGTCAGGTACGCGAAGCGGTCGGCATTGGAGACACCTTGTTTCTCCGCCAACTGATCGCGTTCCAACAGTGCTCGGAAGTTCTGAGGATCGGCAGTCAGAACCGTGTCGTATGCGGCTAACTCTTTCTTCTCGAACCCGATGTTGCGCCATGCCAGCGCATGTTTAGGAGCCAGCTCCACCGCCTTTCCCCATGCGGAGAGCGCAGTCTCACGTTGTTCGTAAAGGCGGCAGATGTTACCGAAGAGATACCAAGTATTGGCGCATTCGGGAGTCAACTCGGTCGCAGCCCGCAAAATCGCGTATTCTTCGTGACGGCTTGGGAAACAGAGGTAGGTATCCTTGGCTGCCGCCTCACGGTAGGCACGTTTCGCCTTTTCCAAATCGCCGCGCAACTGGTGAACATATCCGGCGAGATAGGAGAAGAGCGGCGTACGGTAGGAGTGACAGACTGTCAACGTGTCTGTCTCGTCCTTCGGTTTCGCCTCTTTCTCCGCACGTGCGTTGGCTTGTTCCGTCAACGCAAGTACCTCGTCATACGCGCCGATGCCGAGGTAGTCGTAGCAGGCTTCCAGCAACTGTTGTGCCCTGAGACCGCGGTTCTTTTCCGCCCGCACCAACGCGCTCTTGCCGCCGTCTGACTGGAAACTGGACTCCAGAATCCCGAAGTATTCCAGAGGATCACACGCGAACGCCTTCTTGAGGTTGGACGCCGCCAGTTCGGGCTGTCCCAGTTTCCGATGGATATAGGAATGGATGACGTGGAGTTTTGCCTCCTTCGTCCCCCTGTCGGAAGCGTCCTCGATCAACTGGTGGGCATCGCGGAACTTTCCCTGACGGCAATACAGTTTCGCGAGTTCTGCATATGCGGCGCGCTGGTAGGTGTCGCGCCAAGCCGCGCGCCACAACAGGTTCTCCGCCTCTTTGAGCTTGCCCTGCTCCAGGCAGACGACGCCGAGATAGTATTCCGGTTCCGCGTCTCTCGCCCGCGTGTAGTTACGCGTCACGCGTGCCACGGCACGGCGCAGATAACTCTCCGCCTCCGCGTATTTCGCTTCGCGGGCGCGACGGATACCGAGCGCGAGATTCGCCGCCGAATATCCGGGATCGCGTTTCAACGCCTCTTCGTAGTACGGTACGGGATCGTGCGCTCCGTTGTGGAACTGTTCCAGTCTGAGTCCCGTCAAATACAACTCCTCCGCACTCTGGTACTCGGCTGGCGGTTTCGGACTTTCCACCTTGGCGGGGAGCGGATTGTGGGGATCGGGCGGAACTGGCGTGTAGGCAAGGAACTCCTTACCGTCTGCATCGGCAATGGACGCGCTGAACTGTTGATCCTTTGCGTCAGCAGGGATGCGGACGGTCTTACACCACGGCGTGTTGGGATCGATGGAGACATTCTTCTCGGTGAAGACGACAATGGAGGTGTCGTCATTGCGCAACTTCACCGTCACCGTGCAATCCTTGAGAGCGCGAGTAGAATGGAATCCGACAAGAAGCTCATCCTTGCCGCGACGATCAACATTCACCGCACCATCAATCGTCACATTCTTGACGCCGCCGATTCCTTTCACAGGGAACCAGTACTGCTTGACTGTACGCGTCTCGTAGGGCGAGATCCACGAGTAGTCCGGTTGGTTGTCGCTCCAGCACCCCACCATCAGTTCGAGGTACGGTCCATCGGTGTCGGTCAGCACGGTATCCCAGACCCGCGCGCCGGGGAAGTTCCCCCAGAGGAAAAACTTTTTGCCGACTGTAATGTGGCGGTTGGAGATGTGCACGGTACCCGCGTTCTTCGCATGGTCGTATCCCGCAAGCCAGGCGTTGTCGGGATCAGCGGCAAAGATCGAACGGGAACGTTTTGTGAAATTCTTCCACCAACTCAAGTCAGCCACATCCGGCGGCGGATTGGTCGCATCGGCGGCGATCGACGGATCCCATTGACGAGCCGTGGTGATCGGCCCCATCGGGAAGCTCGTCCAGTAGTTCTTGTGGTGGTCTGCGCCGAGGTGGCAGTCGGGAGGGAAGATCACCTGATAATCGTCCCCGCAGTGAACGGCAACATTCGCCCAATAGAGCATCGACTCGATGTAACTCTGACGGTTCATGAAACGGTTTTCCGCCTGAAGGACCGCACGATCCTTCAGCATCGTTAACCCGATCGTCCACTTCATCCGCTGACGAAACTCGGTCTCGCCGATCCAAATGGTTTTGGAACCATCCTCGTTCTCCTGAAAAGCCCAGTCGATCGGCATCACCGTCGAGGCACGGTGGTGATGCGGAAAATTCCACTCCACGCCACCTGATGTCCACGCGCCGAGCATACCGATCAGTGCGGGTTTGATGACATGCTGGCGATAGAACGTTTCGAATCCCGAAGCTTTATCCGTCAGGTTCAGCAGGTGACCACCATGCTCCGGCAGGATTCCCATCGAAAGCCACTCGTTCTCCAACGTGAGGTATTTGTAGGACTCATCCCGCTTCGTATCATAGAGCACGTCCTGCATGGGATAGGGATAGACGCGCCCCTGCGCCCCCTGATAAATGCGCCCGGTGTAGAAGATTGGATTCTTGTCATAACCGCCCGCCACGTAAGTCGGGAGTGTGATGGAGGTTTCATGAATCGTGACCTCGCCCGCGAATACGGAAAGAGCCACGAAAACGGCAACGGATGTCAATCGGATTGTTTTCATGCCTTCCATTATACCGCACGAATCGCAATCCCGCATTCTTTTTCTTTTCTCCACGGCAATGGGGGCGCATCTGTGTAATTCACCCATTCCGTACGCACGATAGGATTTTGGAAACAACCAGAACAACTTGAAGACAACATTTGAAAGAGGTGCACGGACCAACCGGTCCGCGCATCGTCTCTCCTTTGCCTATAACTTCGCTTCGCGAACGGTTCGGTAGTTAGGTGGTTCGGTAGTTGGATTGAGCCGTTCACGCATGGCATTGGGGAGGGGCAACGTCCCCATTGCCTTTATGGGACGAACTATTCGGGCGCGGACGAGTTAGCCCGCGCTCTAAAGGCAAGTTGTTTTTTAAGTTGTTTCTGTTGTTTTCATTTTCAAAAGACGACGATGAAATACGCAGATGCGCCCGGCAATGGGAGACGCATCTGCGTTTTTTGCCGCCAGTTCAGCTATCGTTTGAAACAGAAGACAACAACTTCGCTTTGCGAAGTTGTGACAGGCGGCGAAGCCGCCCTGCTGAATAAGCGTGTTAAGCTGGTTAAGCATGTTAAGCTGAGACGAAGTCAGTAGGCAATAGGGAGTAGGCAGTAACGGCGGCGCGGGCGGCGAGCTTGCTTCTCAGTTGCTAGCTTTGCCGCCCCATCTTATGCTCAGAACGTGGAACCCCCCTGTGAATGATCCAACCACCTAACCACCCAACCACCTGCGAACAATCGACTAGAGATTGACGGTGAACGCTTTTGGGAATATACTTGAAGCCGTTGTTTGAATTGTCGTAATCATGTTTTTTGAATTGGAGAAGTAAAAGTATGAATGCTCGTAGGATTTGCCAGTCCTGTCTTGTTTTCTTCGCCGTGTTTTCCGCATTCCTTTCCTCGGCGGTAGAACGGGCGACGTTCTATGTCTCGCCGACCGGTGACGACCATGCCAGCGGCACGGTGAATGCCCCTGTTCGGTCGCTGGCACGAGCACGCGATCTCGCCCGTCCACTCGGCGGTGCGCGGATCGTGCTGGCGAACGGTATGTACGAAACAGACGAGCCGTTGGTCTTCACGAATGTTGACAAAAACCTTGTTTTCGAGGCGGCACCTGACGCGAAACCTGTCATCAGCGCGGGACGACGGATCACGAACTGGAAGGTCGATGCGAATGGCTGGTGGCGTGCGCCCATCGAAAAGGGAACGGTCTTTGCCCAGTTCTACGCGAACGGTCAACGTCGGACACGTCCCTTCTTGCCGCGAAAGAGCTATTATTACGTGGCGGGTGCGGGGGGCAAAGAACCGGAAACCGGTCGGGAACGGTTCTTCTGCCGGGCGGACGATTTTCCGAAAGGAGAGAATCCCGGGCTGGAGGTCTGCTTGTTCCACACGTGGGCGATGTCGCGCTCGACAGTGGCAGCATACAATGCAGAAAAACGTCTTGTCACGCTCGATGTCGAGTCCTTCACACCGGATTATGCGGCGGTGAACAATGAACGTTGGTACCGTTTCGACAACGTGCGTACGGCGTTGGGAGAGCCGGGCGACTGGTATTTGGATTCCGCAGCTGGAGAGGTGATTTACGTACCATTGCCGGGTGAAAAGCCGGAGACATGCGTGACCGTCGTATCCCGTCACCGTCACGCCGCCTACTTTGACGGCGCGGAGGACATTCTGTTCCGGGGCGTCATCTTCGCTTATTCCGACTACGGCGTACAGAAAGGCGGCAACTATATCGCGCAAGCAGCCGCCAATCAACCGGGAGCGGTTCACGCAGAGAACGCGAAGGGAATCCGTCTGGAGAATTGTGCGGTGATGCATACCGGTGCCTACGGTGCGGTCTTCACGCGCGGTTCGGAGAATTGTGCGCTGGAAGGATGCGAACTGGTTGATCTGGGGGCGGGCGGTGTCCGCATCGGAGACGGCTGGGAGAAACGTCCGATCGTTCTCTCCAAGTCTTGTGTCGTACGGGACTGTATCATTGAGGGCGGTGGACGTGTCGATCCCGCCGGCGTAGGCGTTTGGATTGGGCACGGAGCGGGAAACCTGATCTCGCACAACACGATTCACGACCTCTACTATTCCGGCATCTCCGCCGGATGGAACTGGTGCATCGCCACCACAGCCCGCGACAACATCCTAGAGTGGAACCACATCTATGACATCGGGCAGCACGTGTTGTCGGACATGGGTGGCATCTATTTGCTCGGCAGCCAACCGGGCACGGTAGAACGCTACAACCACGTTCACCATGTCACACGCGCACGCAATTGCGCATTCGGTATTTATTTCGACTCGGGAACCGCGTATGTCACCGTTACGAACAACGTGGTGCATGATTGCCAAGACTGCAACTGGTTCTGCGCACGGATCTCCGCATCAAACCGCGTGGAGAACAATATCTTCGCTTATAGTCCGACTTCCCAACTGTTTAATCCTCCCCGTTCCGAGGAATCCAAACCTTCGCTCTTCGCCCGGAACGTGGTGGTGTGGGAGGACGCTCGGCTGATCGCCGCACAACCCGACGAACGGACGATGATCTATCGCGACAACCTTGCGTGGTGTGATGAGGAATCACGCTCCGGCAACGTACGCGGATTCACCTTCCGTGATCCAGATTTCTTAAATCCCCGTGCTCGTGATTTCCGTCTGCGCGATCCGACGACTGTATCTTCAATCGGTTTCGTACCATTCTCTATCGAAGGATGCGGGCGCATTTCTCCTCGACGCTTTACTGATGCGAACGCAAAGACACCCGCCGTCTTTTTCCCTCCGCCGGAAAGAGAGAACTTACCGATAGCTGAGGACTTCGAGAACGTGGAATCGGGAGGCAGCTGGCCCAACTGGAATATGCATCCGAAAAATGCGGCAGAATACATCAAGGTTACAGACGCCACCGCCGCACAGGGGCGGAAGTCGCTGGAAATCACGGATGGAATCGCATCTTGGATGCCGCATCTTTACCATTACATGTTGCGTAATCATCAGGGAATTCAACGGATCACCTTCGCGTTGCGCCTGGAACCAGGCGCCCAACCTGAATTCGAGGTGCGGGAGGAGGATGGAATCTGGCAGAGTGCCTACGGACCAGAGATCCGCATAGGTTCCGACGGTTTCCTCTACGCACGAGGAAAGAAACTGCTGAAGGTTCCCTACAACGAATGGTTCCGTGTTGAACTCGCGTTTGAACTAGGCACAAAACGTGAATCGCACACGTTTACGGTATCCGTCACACTGCCCGGCGACAAAGAAGTGCGCATCTTTGAAGGCAATCCCCTCCACAGGAGATTCCGTACCGTCCACTGGCTCGGTTTCCAGAGTCTGACGAGTGGCGGTGTCAAATACTGGGTGGATGATTTCAAGCTGATCCCGTGAGACGTCCCCGTTGCCTCACTTCGTTCGGAATGAAGAATGAAGTGCAGCCTCGCGGCGGCAATGACGAATGACGAGAGATGGAATTAAATGGGCTTCGCCTCGGAGTAACGAATGAAATGGTTAAAAGGTTAAATCGCCGCTTTGCGGCTTGAAATTGACGGCACGATCCATTGAAAGGGCGAAGCCTGATTTCAAGCAGTCGAAGACTGCGATTTAACCATTTCATTTGAAATGCGACGCTAGCCGCATTTAAGTGAGCCGCTGGCTCGAAGTGGGGCTTCGCCCCGAAGTGACTTAACCCGAAAGACACTTAGCCCCGCAGGGACACTTAACCAGCCTTACCACGCTTAACCGGCTTAACCCGCCTAACCAGCTTACCCAGCTTAACCGGCTGGCGCAAAGCGCCCCCGACTATGCCGCCAAGCCAAGCTACGGCAACTCTACTTCTACTTTGAAGAAGCGGAATGAGGAATCGCCGTTTTCGGGGACCTCCTGCCATTCATCCGTCAGGTTCTCCTTGCCCAACTTCTTGATACGCGAGACGAAGGAGACACCAGATCCGTCTTCCGTGTGGCTGTACTCGAACATCGGAACGTTCCCTTCCATCCAGAAGCGCGTAATTTGGAAATCGTCATCCGGGTCTTCGGGATCGAGTCCAAGCAGATAGCATTCCCAGACTTGACGGCCATTCTCTGCCTCATCCGTCGCATCCCGCCACGTATTCCCCGAAAGCCATGTGCCGGACACGGTCACGGTCTTGCCTCCGCCCACATCCACAATGACATCGTCTGTCCCATCATCACGGTTCCAGCTCAGAACAATATCCCCCATATCGTTCTCATATCCACCGACGGCGATGTAGTAGGTCGTCCCTTCGGTCGCACCAAAAGTTACGGCACTGGTACTCACCCCATCATCATCGTTGGCGGCAACTCTTTCGAGAGCGTCAACGACACTGCCTGTATAGACGCCGAGAACGGTGTCGAAATCGGAACCGTATGTCTCGAACACAAATGTGCCGTTAGTCGGTGCCGTCCATTTCCACCACACGGTGGCAGTCGAACCGAACGTCCAATGCCCCTCCCGTTCAAGCGGAAGCGGCTCATCGTCTTCCACGCCCGCACCCACGTTTGTACCGGTCACGCTACCGCTCACGCCGCTGATTACCGTCGCATTCGCAAAGTCATCATTACCAGGAGTCTGAACCCGTTGCCAGCTCAAAGTGAAACCTTCTACGTAATAGTTCCAAGTGGCCAGCGAAACATAATAGGTTTCCCCTTCCTCTACATCAAACACAACTGTATTTCCGTCATCGTAACCGCAATCATCCCACGTGTCGTTATCTTCGTCGTATCCGTATGTCGCGACAAGGTACAGCAAATCGTTTTGATCGTCGTCGTCGGTTGCCACAAACCTCACCTGACCGGTAAACGGCGAATCCCACTTGTACCACACCGTCCGCTCCGCATCGCCATACCGCAAAATGCAGTCATTGTCCGCGATTGTCGCACCCGCAAGCGTTCCGGCAACACTACCGGACTCCGTGCTGGCGAGAATCTCAGCGTCCTCGTACTCGTCATTGGCAGCGGAAACATCCCATGACAATGTGAAATCGAACTCCTCGTTTTCTTCCCAAACGCGCCAGCTGGCGACCTCGATCCAATACACTTCGTTGGAGGAGACATTGATCGCAACATTTCCCCAGCGCACGTTTGCGTCAGACCACGCACCACTTTGGGTGTCGTACCCGGTCGTGATCCCGATATAAGAAGACCAGTTCCTCCCGTCATCGGAATCAGAGACTGTGAAGCGGAATCTCCCGTCCACCGGAGCCGTCCACTTGTACCAAACAGTAGAACGATACTCTTTGTTACCGGAATCCGGAATCAGGTCAACCGTTTCGCGGGAACTATCAGTGGTAGTTCCATCGATACTGCCACTTGCGCCAGAAATCGTTGTTGCGGCGGTAAAATTATCGTTAGAGGGAGGATCGATCTCTTGCCAATGGGCATACAGTCTCGTCCATTCTTGCTCCACAACCGTATCGCACTGCACCTCTTCGCCGCCCGATGCCGCCGTGAACCAGCCGCAGAAACGGTAGTGCCCTACCCCATTCCAGACAGGTTCCGGTAAGAAACCGATTGCACAACCGTCAACAACCGACTTTGCTGACGCCGCCGTCTGTCCATCGTTCAGATCCAACAGTAAAGTCCGCGTTTGAACGGCACTTGTCTCGAAATCCGCAACCCAACCGCAATCTTCTCCATCCGTTGCGCTATGATCCTTGGTGTATTCAAACCGAAGCGTATGGGAACCGGATTCCGCGACCGCAATGGAAACACTCATCCAATCATCCATGATGCCACTGATGGCGGATACGATTTCCAGCCCATCGAGATAGCAGTGCAACTGGTCACAATCGTCTTCAGAAGAGGTCTTCCAGTTGAACGATACCATACAAGGCGTACTCGTCACGGCAAGTTCAACCCAGGTGGATTGTTTGTGCGTGATCGCACCGCTCCGCCAAGCGCCGTCTTCGTCGATCGACCACTGATGGTTTTCGCTCATTCCCGAAAAAGGAGACTCCACCCAATGCGCGTAGAGCGTCGTGCTGCCAGTCACGACGGTCACTTGCGTACCGCCCTCCGCCGCCGTGAACCAGCCATCGAAGAGGTAACCGGCAAACACAGGCGCGTAAATCGCAGTTTCAGTTCCATCCCATAACGTAACCGTTTTTGTCGTTTCTCCATTGAACGAACCGCCATTCGCGTTGAAAGTGATTGTACGCTCCGTGATAGGGACAACCATCCAGTTCCGCATCAGATAATACAAACCGGAATCAGGCCGCCCTCCATAGAGTGTTGAATCGAGTTCAAAACGTATTGTATGCGATGCGCTATCCTGAAAATCCAGCAAGAAATCTCTCCATTCATCAAATCCGCCAGGGTAATTGCGATATGCCCCATCCACATAGACTGACGTGAATCCATTGACAAGCATATATTGGAAAGTTACGCGGCACGGACCTTGGACTGTAATCTCCGCCCAGCTGTTCGTCCAAGCCGGCATCGCACCGTTACGCCAGTTCCCGTCGCCATCCACCACCCACGGATACTCTTCGCTCATCCCGGAGAACGGCGATTCCACCCAGTGCGCATAGAGTGTCGTGCCGCCGGTCACAACCGTCACACGCATACCGCCCTCCGCAGCCGTGAACCACCCCGCGAACAGATAACCATCCGCCACAGGCATGGGAAGATTATCGGTCGCAGTTCCTTCCGACACCGTGACCGTTTCTGTCGTTTCGCCGTCGAACGAACCGCCGTTTGCGTAAAAGGTAACGGTGTATTCGGGAACCTCGTAGTACTCAATCGTACAGCCGCTCGACACGGAGAATGTATCGCGTAATGTTTCCGGCGCGTAAACCGTCAGGTTTCCACATCCGTAGAAATCGTCATAAATGGATTCCACGCCTGCAGGAATCCAGATTTCTGGAAGCGAGGAGCAGTAGTAGAATGCACAATAGTCAATGCTTTTGAGAGTCCACGGCAACGTCACGCTTTGCAGGGCGGTACCTGATGCAAATGCGAAACTGCCGATTCTCGTCACGCCCTCAGGGATAACGACGTTCGTCATGCAGGACGTATCATAATTCCAACCCGAAAGCGCATCAGAACCGATAGATGTCAAGGTCTGACCACCCAGATAATTGGAGATGACCAAGTTTTCAGGCGCAACGCCGCGGAATCCAATCAACACCCCGGATTCAACTACGAGCGAAAACGATCTGGCTGCATTGTATGGTGTCCCGAGAAACGCATTGAGGGCAATGTCAATATTGCTCTCTGAACCCGCAAACGTGACCGTTTCAAGGGCGGAACAATAGCGAAAGGCATACGCGCCTATCATCACCACCCTTGCAGGAATCGTTATGGAAGTGAAGTTCTCGTTCTGGCAATAGCCGAACGCTTCGTATTCAATGGTCTTTAGTCCATTGGGCAAAGTTACGGATGCAAAGTTCCCATTGTCTTTGAATGCGGCTTCACCTATACATTCCGTACCGGATGCGACAACGATGTTGCCGCCTTTGGCACGGGGACACAACAGAAGTGTCTTTCCGTTCTTCGTATAGAGAATCCCGTCCACACTCTTGAAGGCTGGGTTGTTGGCGGCAACTGTAATGTTCGTAAGATCATAACTGGCCGAGAACGCATATTGAGACATGTTCGTCACGCTCGCAGGAATGACAACCGATGTCATACAGGAATCATCAAACACACTGTCATCAATCGCGACAACCTGCTTGCCATCAATCTCGCTAGGTATGGTAAACTCACCGACGGGCGGCGGTATAATCGGATTGTCCAGCCAATCTCCGTTTTCATCATAACGTGAAAGAGTCACCGTACCATCGTCGTTTTCGATGTAATTGCACGTGTATTCGATATTCGGGACATTGCCCGTGTAATAATAGATGAATGCGTCATCTTCGAATACGGCATCCTCCGCATCTTCAATCGCATCCTCAAGCGCCTTCGGCACGATCGCGGTACGCATTTCATCGCAACCCGCAAACGCAGCATCCCCGATGCTCGTCACGCTGGCGGGTATCGTGATAGAAGTAAGGCCGATGCAATTGTTAAACGCCTCTTCCCCTATCGTCGTTACGCCGTTCGGGATGATCACACTCGTCAACCCTTCGCACCAGCTGAACGCCTCTGCTTCAATTTCCGTCACGCTGGAGGGAAGATCGATACGAGCCAAGCTATAACAATTGTAAAACGCCCTGACTCCAATGCTTGTCACGCCGTTTGGAATGATGACATTGGTAAGGCTGTAACAATCTTGGAAAAGACATTCGCCGAGGCTCGTCACCCCATTGGGAATCGTTATGCACATCAAACTTTCACAAGAACTGAACGCATAATCGCCGATGCTTGTCACGCTGGCGGGTATCGTCACGTTTGTCATCTCACTGCAATAGTCAAACGCTGAAACTCCAATGCTCGTCACGCCGTTCGGGATTGTCACGCTCGTCATTTCGCTACAATCCAAAAAGGCTCCCTCTCCGATTTTGGTCACGGACTTCCCACCAAGCATGGACGGAATGGTCAAATCTCCGGTCGGTTCAGGCGAAACGGCAGCGATAACATCACCATCATCCTCATTGTAAATCTCCGCCGTATTGCCGTTGATACGGTATGTCCATGTGTAGCCGCCGACTTCCTCCTCAGCAGCCACAACCTCCATCGAAGTGAGAATCGTCGCCGTCATCAACATCATCAGCTTTTTCATTTCGCCCCCTACTCCTAAAACATACGCATCCTGACACATCCGGTCAGTTTCCCGAACCGTCCTTCTTTCAGCAAAGACTTACCACCGAACGGAAACGTGATTACGTTACCAAATCCCCTCAAAAAATTCAAGACTGTTGTTCAAAATCAGGATGGGCGGGACGCATCTTGCCTATAACTTCGTAGGGCGGCGAAGCCGCCCAGCTGAGAAGCGGGGAAGCTGAGAGGCTGAGAAGTAAGCAACTAGAGGTTGCAGTGACGGATGGGAGGGACGCGCTCCGTCGCGTCCGGTTGTGTAACGACAACGCCCGCGAAATCGACAAGTTATTCCCCATGAACGTTCCCGCGCGCGGCACGGGCGGGGCGCTTGTCTATAACTTTGAGCCGCCAGAGGCGGCAGTGACGAGTGAAGAGTGACGAGTGACGTATGGGGGGGACGCGCTCCGTCGCGTCCGTTGCGTGATGACGATACCCCTACCTATAACTTCGTGTATTTGCTCTCGCTTCTGGGAGTT
>JAFYDR010000269.1 GCA_017544725.1 Kiritimatiellia bacterium | reverse complement strand
CTTTGCGTAGTCGTTACTGATTTTGGGAAGGATGTGCGATGAATAAACTGTTGCTTGCTTTTTTGGTTGGTTTCGTGTTTTCGGTGAATGCCGCCGAAGGGAATCCTGAGCTGGAAGCGTGGGCTCCTGGATGCCGTCCTAGTGGACCAGCTGTGACTTGGGATTTCACGCAGGGATGTCCCGCGGGATGCCGATTGCGCAAATGCGCCGCGTTGGATTCGCGCGGTTTGCGTATCACCCAGATCACCAATGAGAGCTTTGCCGCCGGATGTGCGGTCACCAAATACAAGTTGCCTGAAGCATTCTTGGTCGAGGCATCTTTCCTCGCCGGTCTTGATTGGAAGGACGAGCCTTCGAAAATCAGGGCGGAGAGACATCGTAATGTCTTGTTGGACACGTTGTATGTGACATACGGCAAACAGGGGTACAACAAGGGCGTACAGATCGCATTGGAATCCTCCGGTGACAAATGGACGCCGTGGATGTGGATTGGATATGGCGAGGTGACTCATTCCGTAAAGGGACCGGAGTTGCGGTTGGAAACCGGACAAGAAGGAAAGCTCTCGTGTTTCTTCGATGCGGCGGGGCGTGTGGTCTGGCGGTTTAACGGTGTGGTCGAGGAAACCGAACTCCCTTGTCCAGGTGCGGCCGCCGAGTCAAAATTCGATTTGGTGCTTGGGGACAGATATGGTTCCAACTTCGATGCATTCAACGGGATTATCCGGTCGATTTCCGTGACTCCCTGTGAACGCGAACGACTTTCGTTGTTTGCCATGGGACGCAAGGCATTTGAGCGAGGGGAGAAGGATGCAAAACTGGTGTTTTCTCTTCGGAACCTCTATGACAAAACACTCCGCAGTCTGAAGACGGAAGTCGTTCAGGATGGCGTTGCTGGGAAGTCTATGGTTGCGCTTCCTGAATCACTTGACAGCGGTCGAGAGATCACGTTTGACGTGCCAATTTCGACCCGCGTCACTCCCGGATGGAAGAAACTCTGCGTGACAATTTGGAACGACGAAGTTCGCATGACGAAGACCGTCCAGTATGGAATCGGACCGCGCTTCCCGGAACGGATGCCTGCGCTGATTTGGCTGTATAGCGGACCGATGGAGGCAGTGACGGGACTCGGTTTTACACATGCGCTGAGACATTTTGGGTTGCCGACACCTGAAGCCGATGCGGGATACGTTGCGGGTGCGCTGAAGACTCTGGACAGCGCGCTTGTCGCAGGATTGCGGTTGCTGAAAGGGCAGGGGGTTGCGCTTCCTGAAAATGTGGATCGGGAAAAATACTATCGCCATGACCGGAACGGGAAACCGATCTCGGCGAAGACGATTCCGCTAGAAGTCTCGAATCCGGAACTGGTAGATTACGCACGTCGTTTAGCGCGTGCGAATCGCTCGGTGATGGGCGACCATCCCTCGTTTGCGGGATTACTTCCGTGTTCGGAGTTGCGCGACCACTCTACGCCGTCGTTCCATACGGAACATCTACGCTACCAGAAAGAGACGGGACGTGAGGTGCCGCCTGAAATCAACGGGAAGGTTCTCAACATTCAGAAAGCGAAAGAACTCTACCCGAACGGCGTTGTTCCGGATGATTCTCCGATTCTGTCGTACTATCGTTGGTTCTGGGGCGGTGGCGACGGATGGCCCGGTTACACGGGGGCAATCGCGGAGGAATATCGTCCTCTGAAACGCGGCTTTTCTTTCTGGGACCCCGCTGTTCGTTGTCCTCCTTGCTGGGGATCGGGCGGCAATGTCGATGTACTGAACCAGTGGGTTTATGCCGTCCCTGAACCGATGAGCGTGGCGGGACCGGTGGAGGAAATGTTCGCGATGGCGGCAGGGCGTCCCGGACAGGATGTGATGATTATGACGCAGTTGATCTGTTACCGTAGCCAGATCGCGCCGAGTAATGTGACGGTACGTCCGGTTCCGCAATGGGTCGTACGGCGTCCCCGCGCCGGATTCCCGTCGATTCCGCCCGACTCGTTGCAGGAGGCAACTTGGTCGATGATTGCAAAACCTGTCAAGGGAATCATGTATCACGGATGGGGATGCGTCTATGAGACGGGAAGTTCAACCGGGTATGTCTATACGAACGAGGAAACGACTCGCCGTTTACGGACACTCTTGCAGGATGTGGTTGCGCCACTTGGCCCGACCCTGCTGCGTTTGCCGCGTGAGGAATCACCTGTTGCCGTTCTGGAAAGTTTCACGACTGCGGTAATGGGCGGAGCTGCAACGTGGGGATGGCGCGCTCCAGCGGTCACATTCCTGCAGCGTGCTAGACTCGATCCCCGTGTGGTCTATGAGCAGACGCTCGAGCGGGATGGATTCGGTAAAACCAAGGTTCTCTATGCCCCGATGTGCGAATTCCTGACGCCGTCGATTATCGAGAAAATCCGCGAATTCCAGAAGAGCGGCGGCATCTTGGTTGCGGATTCCAAGCTTGTCTCCGCTCTTCATGCCGACATCCTGATTCCGGAACCTGAATTCAAGCGTCCGCCGGCTCTGGATTCGACGGAAGTGGTAGAAGAGTCTGATACCGTGAAGGTCAACACCCAAGCGCGTGAGGTCACACGGGCGTCCAAAGAAAAGATGCTCGCCGATGCGACCGAACTCCGTTCTCGGCTGGCAGATCGTTACACTCCAAAAACCGACAGCGACAGTGGCGAGTTGATCGTTTTCAACCGCAACTGGCAGGGAATCGACTACGTGTTCGCCATCAACGACAAACGGACGTTCGGCGACTATGTCGGCCAGTGGGGCATGACAATGGAACAGGGACTGCCGTACAATGGTGTGGTCACGCTGAAGGATTCCGAACACAAGGTCAAGGCGGTCTATGAGTTGTCGAGAGGTGGCAAAGTCGAATTCACACGAACCTCGGATGATACGATTCGCGTTCCGTTGCGGTATGAGACGAACGATGGACGCTTCCTACTCTTCTCGCCGCAGGTGATCGGAAAACTGGAGGTTCAGGCATCGGTATCCAAATCTGCCGATGCGGCGGGGACCTTCTTGGTCACGATGCGAGTGCAGGATACAGACGGAAAGGCTGTGCACGCATTGCTTCCCGTTGAGATTCGGCTGTTTGATTCGGCTGGACGCGAAATTGACGGCGGCGGCTACTTCTGTGCGGAGGACGGCAGCTGCAAGGTTGAGTTCCTGACGAATACCGACGACGCTCCCGGCGACTACTCACTATTCTGCCGTGACCGCGCGAGTGGTCAGACGGTACGCCAGCGTGTGGTTCGGTAGTAGGTTGATAAGGCGGGCATAATATGCCCGCCCACAGAACCGGCAGCTGCATTCCTTGCCTCATCTGTTCTGCTTGGCGTCGAGGTCGGCAGGTTTCTCGTCGAGCCAGCTCGATGTCCGATAGTCATAGAATACACCGTAAGCTGCTTCAATTTCCTGAATCGCCTGACGGTAGGTTTTCCCTTGAAACGAAAAACTGCGGACAATCTTCCGTTTCGTATCATCTTGAATCTTGAAACACACAGATTTTGACGAAACAATAATGGAGTCATAAAGATCCTTTGCCACTACATTTAGAGTCACATTTTTCAACTCTATATCCGGGAGTGGTTGGTTATAAATACTTTTGCTCCAATCGAACTGCGTGCCCTCATCTGTGACGGTATAGATGAATTCCAACTCGTTTCCGAATTTCGTAGTTTTCACTTGGGAATCTACATGAGGAAGTTTTCCAAGGACTTGGAGTGCATCCAGCAATGTGCCGGCGGAAATGGTGAGATTGTGCAAACGTTTCCAACCGATACTATTCTTGGGGTAATTTCCTGCTATGGTAATTGTGCAAAGCGATTTTAGTGGGGCGTCGTAATCATAGTCAGGGTTCTTTTTCTTTTGTTCGGCAACGTAGCGTTTATCCAAATCAGAGAGAATCTCATCGAGTGTCTTTCCTTGATACGACAATTTGGGCAAACGAATTGCATCCAAATCGCGCACCTTTGAGTTCCAAAGATGACGAAGCGGTTCAACCCGGTTCGTAATGGCTCCTCCAGGAAAATGCGAGAGCCGTTCCCGTTCGGCTAGAAGTTCACTGCGGAATTGCGGCTCATGCACTTTCACCCACTCTTCAATTCGATGGATAGATCCACGTAATTGACGACGTTTGCGACTTTCTTTTGGAGAATCTGGCAAGGTGCTTAATTCAGCTCTGAACTTCTCCAGTTGATTCGTTTCGAAACAGTATTTCTTATCGAGTTCCGCAAGCCTCTTATCAATTTCTTGGGTGTTGCGATAGACAAGATGGCCATCACCTCTGTTTAGGCAAAGTCCGCCTGGTGGATAACCTAGATCAAATGTTCCTTTGTTCCGATCCTGTTCTGAATCATACGCTAGCAGCATGCAAAAGCTGTAGTGTTTTCCGATTTGGAATTGCTCAGGCCAGGGGGCATAAGGCTTACACATATAGCATCTGCATCCACCATCGTATCCGAGGAAATATTTTCCGCGATAGGTGTCGGGACTCAGTATGCAGAAGAGGACGGCGGTACAGTTGCTGGCGTCATGCTGTGAAAGTTCTGTAGGGTAGGTACGGACGGTTTCTCCAGTGATCAGTTTTAATTCCTTTTGGTAGCCAACGGGAGTTGCCACAACTATGTCCTTGTTCGTCGCGCTCGCATAATCCGGCACGACAACAGCGGTCTCGGCATGAAGCGAAACAGTTGCAGCTAGGAGAACAATTATCCCTGTTGATAGTTTGCAAGTCATCTGAAACCTCCTTTGAATTGTTTCCGGCATGAAACGGATGAAAAATTCATCGGCGTCAATATCAAGGCAAGCATTTTAACAATTCTCAACTTCGATGGAAATCTAAATTTAAAAAAGGCGGGACACTTTTGGGGCGCATCTGCGTTTTTCGCCGCCCGTTCAGCTATCGCTTGAAAACAATAACTTCGCTATGCGAAGTTGTGACAAGTGACGAGATGCGGGAGTTTTCCAAGTTATTCTCGTAAACAAAACCGACCGTCGGCATATAACTTGCTAACGGTCAGCGGAACACCCAAATGTCGCGGTCAAGCTACATCCATTTTATTGTCCGGAGTACTTTCCATTGATTGGATTTTGGCTATGTTTTCACGCACCAACGCAACAACAAAGCTCGCACCCAATAAATGCCAAATGGTCACGAGCGAAGACAGTATGATTGCGGTTTTCGGCTCGCAGTGCCTCGCAGCACTCACCAAAAGCTGGATGTTCGCTAATGTTAGATGCAGAGTCCAATCGGTCGTCATGTTCTTTTCACTTGGATCCTCGATAAACAAATACAAGACCCCAACTGCCACACACACAGCAAACAATACGCATAGAAATCTAGCAATTAGCAAATGAAAAGGCGCAGACCCCGAGACAATCGAATAGCTCCTTAACTTCCTCGCGCAGGAAATCTGCGAAAAAATGAAACACCCCCAAATAGCGCATCCAATGAGTTGAGCAATAGCCGACACTATCAGATCTTGGTCCCAAGGAAGTTGTGCTGTCTTACCATAGACGCCCATGTCAATTCTTCCCGGAGACGCCCAGAAGAGAAGCACGGCGAAGCATATTACACCGACAACAAAAACGCTATAGCCATAGAAGGAACATACCTTGTAGTCACTATCGAGTCTAGGCTTTGGAATTTTGCCAAAGATGCTTGAAAGAACCTGAGAAATAGGCTTCCATATCTTTCCTCCATATTCCAGAAAGTACTTGATTGCGATGTCTTTGGCCACAATACTCTTACCTTTAATCTTCATGATCATGGCTGCGACCTGCGCATTCCTAGAAGCGAAAAACACAGCAAGAGTAAGCTGGAGCGGCAACTTGATCCAAGCCGAAGTCTCTCTAGCCGAACCCGAAGTGTATGAGTAGATATGCAACACTATCAACACCACTGCCAAGGCAAGCGTCTTGAGGCGAAACTTCGTTGGCCAGAAATAAATCACCGATACCACATATACCACGGCTAGGCAGAAATCTTTTCCTATTTCATCCAAAAAAAGTCCAAATAGACTTGCCAATGCAATAGCGATGGCGCTCTTGACTCTTTCGCTCCAGAACAAGGCTCCGCCTGCGACAATCAAAGATACGCCAGCCAATATTTGAAAGGTCATCCATGCGTAGCCACCTGACATCACGTGGTTCCCGTCCTCGGTAAATGTCCACGAGTAGCCATCGCAAAAATTCGAAATCGCCAAAAACACAAAGGCTACCGCCGCGGCCAACCAGCCGAATGTTTTTAGTTTTTCCATGTTCAGTGCCGAATTGTTTGTTTCTTGGATGGATTCACTCATTTTGGTTCCTCACCCATGCCCAATTGCGTTCACGACCAAGGGCGGGTAATCCTTGCTTACTGTGTGTGTTACAACACTGTCATACATCATATCAAGACTGGTGCGGCGGCAAAACTGCCGCCGCACCAGTCCTGCTCATTCCGTCTTACAGCACTAGAAGTGCGGCAAGGTCGGTGAGGAGCTTGTAGTT
>JAFYDR010000268.1 GCA_017544725.1 Kiritimatiellia bacterium | reverse complement strand
TGCTGGTCTGCACGCATCACACCACCTGTTGTCGCACAATACAGTCCGAAAGATGAGGTTCCACCTACACCGTACCAAAGTGCGAAACCATTACTGTTATTGCGCGTCCCGAACATCATTGTCCAGCCGCGTGAGCTGGACGGTGCCCACATCCGGTACACCCACCCCTCGATGGTGAAGGGCTTATCGGGTTCCAGCATCTCGCCCAGTGTGGAGTGAACCAACCGGGAGTTATCCCCGTAGAGGCGAACACTGCCGGAATTCACCAGATTGACCGAGGGATTCGGACACTCGTCAAACGCTTGCATCATCGACGGCGCGATGTTTAGTCCCTCGACGTAGTTGTAAGCTTCGGAAAGAGCCCATCCGTGCGGATAATCGGCGGAGAGACGGTAGGAGTTTCCCGCCACGTTATTGAAACCACTGTCCTGATCCAATCGATAGTACGCAAGTGTGTCGGAGTTCGCAGGCAAGACACCGTTCGCGTTCAAGAATTGCTCCGGTGTCAATACGCCTCGGCTCACCCGCCAGTAGTCGACGGAGAAGGTGGATGTAGTTCCTTCGCGACCACCAATGTAGAATGCGCTGTTGTTGATCTTGCCTGTCACGGCTGTCCTGTTCGTGACAGTGGCGATGTTCTCTCCATCGACATAGAATTTCCATACGCCTTTGCCCGGCGTCCCTGTCGCATTTACATCATAAGTAAGCGCAAGGTGCTTCCATGTATTGGTCATCTCTTCTGGAAGGTTCGCCCAGATAACCGTTCCGTCGGCAATCGCGGCACCGGAACTTCCGTTGGAATACAACTCAAACTGCAAAACGCCATCTCGATTCCGATGCGTGACGAACCAACCGTCACCGCTGTTGCGCGTACCAAAAACGATCTGCCATGAATTGGTGTTGGGATGACTCGGCCAGGAGTACCATCCCTCGATTGTCCAGCTGTTCGTCAGTTCCAAGTACGGGATAAGCACCGCGTTCTTTAACGCGCCGTTATTGACTTTCAAGGCGGAGAAATTATCGGATGACTCTAAAAATTTCAGTCCGTCCGGCAATGTTACGGGTGTTCCTGTGAAAGGTGCTTGAACACGCCCGTAACTTCCACCCATCGAAGTGAAGTCAAACTTTTGGTCCAGCAGACTGTAAAAGTCCACTTTCCCGCTGGGGTATGTATCCCGTTCCAGTTTCCAAATCGACAATGTCTCCACCTCGTTTTGTGCAGACACCGTGAAGGTCATGCCAAGTACAGACATGCATACGATCCCAGCCGTCCACCGTCCCAATCCCATCTGAAGACTCATACTACCCATCCTTTCTGACCGTTTCTTGGGTACAATTCATTCCGAATTCATACCGTACTGAATGATGTGTTTATTCTAGCAAGAAGATAAAGAATAATCAACAAAATTCGGATTATTTTGGGTGGGGTAAATCATTGATTTTCAATAAGTATAATGGCAAAATGGTTGGATTGTGTCGCCGTTACTCGGCTATGGTACTCGATTGCAATCGAGAGCTACCGATGACATGCGTCAACCGACACGCGACACGCCGCCTTCATTCGTCATTCGTCGTTCGTCATTTTTCATTGCCACCGGAGGTGGCTTACTTCTCAGCCTCTCAGCTTCCCCGCTTCTCAGCTGGCGCGAAGCGCCTCGCTGGCGGCCTTGCCGCCTCCCCTATTTTTCAGCGGGCGTTTTGTACCAGGAGATTCGTCCATTTTTCACGGCTTCGCACTGGAGCTCTAGCTGGTGAACGCCTGCACCGAGGATAAACCTGTCTTCTGTACGAATCGATCCTGTTGCAAGTACTTTTCCGTTCGCTGCGCACACGGAGTAGGTATCCGATTTTGCGTCTCTAAACGAGAGGGTCTGCCCCGCTTTCAAATCAGGGAATGCCAATCTGTGTCCATCGACTATCAAAACGGGCTTTTGCATTTCGCCTGTTAGACGGATATTCTGCGGCAACAACTGCATCCCCTTCCCCACGATCACTTCGAATTTCTCATTTGTAGTCAGGACTGCTTGCGGAAGGTCGTATTCACGCGTCAGGTATTTATGGTTTGCCTGTGGGTTCTTCGTTGCGAAGGGTGTGCCCAGCGTGTTGACGGTAACTTCCGAACGTTTGCTGAATTGTGTCTGTCCAGACTGACAAGAAAAGGCGATTTCGTTTTTACCCTGACGGAGTTTCGGGACAGTGGCGAGTTTACTCTTCGCAACCAGTCCACCCGACTCTTTCCAGAACGAGCAGGTGCCGTCGCTCTCCAACTCCACATAGTCGCCGGAATGGAGCGGATACGGGAAGGCAATCTCGGTTCCGTTGACGGTCAGGGAACTGGATGTCCAGTCGATCGGCACAGCCTGCGTCATCCTGATTTCGCTGATCTCAATCTTGGCGGATCCGTTCGCGGGGATATTGCCGAACATTAGATCAACTTGGGAGATGTGACTCAGGTCGAGATTATTCCGGAAGGAACCGTAGATGCCGAATGTTTTATCCCACTGGTGGCGTTCGAACTCCTCCACATCCCGCTCGCGCGTCAGCAACTCGATGTACCTCCACCCCGTGAAATCAATCTTCACAAGATGCGGTGCTTCCGTCTCCATGTACTCACGAGGATTGTGGAGACGCACGTCAAGCCAGACCCCAGATCCGTCACCATGAATCCACAATCCGATCGCACGGTTGTCGCCCACGCTGCGATATGTCGGTTGCGGAAACTGGATGGTGCTCTTGATCCATCCCATTTTTTGTGCCTTGTTTTCTGCCGAAAACGTCAATGTCTTTCCGTGTGCTTCGCTCCGGGATGGTTGCAGCGACCACGATATTTCCTTCGAAGCATTCGCTTTCTTCAGCGTGGCGAGTTCTTCTGCGGAAACGAGCGGAATCGATTTTGGATCGTCGAACGCGCCCGTCGCATACAAAGCCTCGATGCGGCAACACAACGGCTGTTCTTTGTCCTCGTTCTGCACAATCCATTTTTCGGAACCGATGCTGGAAGAACTGACACGGTGTTTCATCATGGCGACAGGCGTGAAGCGCCATTCGCCGTCGCGATCCAATCGAAGTCTGAAATCTTTCCCCAGCGTACCGACACGGGAGATTGTCGCCTGATCGAAATAACGCGCGAGACGGAATTTCTCGTACCAGCCGAGAACCGTCATCTGCTGCTCGATATTGAGAGGAATCGTGTTGTTCGCATTCACGCATTGGATCGACATAACCGAATCGATACCGAAATTTTTGGAGGCGAAATATTCCATTTCGTCAAGGAAATGTCCACGCGCAACCGGACTGGCCCAACGAGGTGCCCACCACCCCATCTGCGAGCCGAGCAGGTAATGACGATATCCTTTTGATTGCCGAATATGGCGGTCGTGGAATGGTTTCGCGCCCCACACGGGATGATCCCACGCCCCAACGCGAGAGTGTCCCCACCACGCCACGGAATCCCAACAGGAATTTTCGGAAATCGGTTCCTGCTTGAGGCGAGAGAAGATTTTTTTGTAGGCGACACCACGCCCATACCAGTCGGGAATTCCTTCGAAGCCATCCAAATAAATACCCTGCATACCGCATGTGTTATAGACGTTCGCGATTGCGTCCGCCACCTTGTCCATGAGCGTTGAGGTTGGAATCGGATAAAACTCGTAGTAGTGGGACCAGAGATAGTCTGCCTTCTCCCCCGCACGGTGTGATGCCACCTTGGAACCGAAAGCTCCGTGCTTGCACTTCGCAAAGCCGTAGGGTTTTTCGCGAAGGACCTCGGAGTACTGGATCAGTTCCGTGCCGATTCGAATCACGTTACCGTATCCCGAATAGGTGAACACCACATCATGTTTCTCGATCGGGGGTTCGTTCACATAGATCACCTCGTCCGTCGGATTGACATCTTTCGTAAGCGTATAGGAAGCCGCCACCGTCAAGTTGGTGTTCTCATCGCTCCCGATCCAAGGGTCGTGTGGCGAAATGCCCGATGTCAACGTGTGCATTCCCGTTCGGAGTCCCGCCTGATGAATGACATCCGTCGTCCACTTCATATCCGAGAGCCCTTTGGGGAAATGCCCGTTCGGCTCATAGTGTCCGAGTGACTTCTGCCAGTCATCGTAATGAATGGTCTGGAAACCGCCGCGCATGGCGAGGTCGATCCAGGAGTAAACGGAGTCGATCGTCACCGGCGCGAACAGGTAGGAACCGCGGTTCTCTTCCGATTCAAGGGCCCATGCGCCACCGAGATGGGTATAAGGAATTGTTGTCCACGGTGCCATTTCCTTCAGCATATCAGCAATCTTCCCGATTTCGCCCGCGACAAGACCTAGACGATGCCCAATCAATCCCGGATATGCATACGTCTGCCCCGCAACGAACTCCCGATAACCAAAGTTTTTCACTTCGGTATCGGCCGCACGGACACAGATACCGTCCGTCTCGTCGGAGACAAGATTGGGCGTGGAGCCGAAATACTTGTTGCATTTTGGAGCCAGTACGCAGAAGCCGATCATTTCCACATTCGGCACCGTGTTACGAGTAACCTTGAAACCCAAAAAAGCACGGTGCGTCTCGTACATCAGATCGATCTCTCCATCCGTCTCATGGAACGAGTAGGTCAACACATTACCAGCAGCCTTCATCAGGCGAGCATAGTGCATTTTCCCGTTCTGTTTCAACTCGACAAAAGGCACGTTCTCACGCACTAGTTCGCGTTGCGAGGGAAGCGACTTTAAGGATTTCGCGCATCCATCCTCACCCAGATTCAACACGAAATAGTCGGTGTGTAAATCCAGTGCGACGGCACTGCACACAAATGACAAGGCAAAACAAGATACAAACAACCGATTCATCGAAATCCTCCCCTGATTATCAGAACGAATTTATTCTAGCATAAGCCGATAAATCAGGCAACAACATCATGCAATCTAACTTCGCTGCGCGAAGTAGTGACGAATGACGAGTGACGAGAAACGGTAGTTTCCAAAGTTATCCTCATGGACGTCGTTCCTGTGCCCAATAGTCGAACCCATAAAGGCAACGGAGTAATGATACCAAATGATTGTCGCGATAAAAGCAAAGGAGAGGCGATACGCGGACCGGTTGGTCTGCGCACCTCTTCCAAGTGTTATATTCAGGTTGTTCAAGTTGTTTCCAAAATCCTCTTGTGCGCTTGAGATAGGTGAATTACGCAGATGTGCACGAGTACATCCGCCTATTTCTTTTCTGCTGGATTACGGGATGCAGTTTTGTTATCATCATTCAGTTGTTTGGTTCCACATCCCCTACCCGTGCCATCAAACGATTTTACTTGAAGGACGATGATGAAATTCAATCTTCACACCCACTGCACTTGGTGCGATGGCAAAAACTCTCCAGAAGAGATGATCCTCTCAGCAATTGCGAAGAATTTCTCTGTTCTCGGATTCTCTTCGCATGCAATGCTGCCGGAAGAGGATACGGATTGGGTGCTGACACCAGAAAAGGCAATCCGGTACGTGCAGGAAATTCGCGCTCTGTCCCTACGCTACGCGGATCAGATTCAGATTCTTTGTGGTGCGGAAGCCGACTATGTTCCGGGCGGTGCGAATCCAGATCGAAAAACCTACGCGCATCTTGAACTGGATTACCTGATCGGTTCCGTCCATTTTGTTGTAGCATCAGATGGAGTACGTGTCGCCGCCGACCACACTCCCGAACTCCTCGAAGCAGGAATACGGGATCACTTTGCGAATTCTCCGCAGACTTTTCTCCACGCCTACTTTGAACAGCAGTGCGAAATGGTGCGGAACTTCGATTTCGATATCGTCGGACATCCCGACCTCTGCCGAAAATTCAACGGCGTTTTGCGATATTTTGACGAGCAATCAGAATGGTATCGCGAAGAGTTGCGGAAGACGGCTGATGCGATTGCCGAATCCGGAAAAATCGTCGAGGTCAACACTGGCGCGATCTCGCGTGGCTGGATGGATGACGCCTACCCTTCCGCAGAGTTTCGTACTCTTTTGCGTGAACGTGGGGTTCGTTTCATCCTGAGTTCGGACGCACACGCTGCCGACCAAATTGATTGCGCATTCGAGCGTTTTGAACCGCTTGAATCCTACATTTCAAAGCTTCGCTAGCCGGGTAAGCAACCGCCCGCGCGGTAATGTTCACGGGAATAACTTTCAGGGCAATTGTCCACAAATATAACTCACGCAAAGTGCACAAAGTACACGAAGTTTACTATCGAATTAATTTGCGGACTTAGCGAGGGATAGACAGGCAGGTTTTGCAACAGGCTCTTTCGACAAGCCCTGAAGGGGCGAAGGTACATAGTTGACGTCCTTTTAGGGATTCTGTAACAATGTAATCGCAAAGCCTGTCGGTTTCGACGACGAGGGCGCCGTCATTACACGGCGGACACGACGAAGCGCGTCCCTCCCGTTCGACTGCATTCGATAGCAATCGATAGCTACCGATGACATGCAACAAACGACACGCAACATGCCGCATTGGACAAACGAGACGGGCGGATTCTCCTTCATTTGCCCTTCTTTGATTCTTATTTCGTCATTTGTCATTCGTCATTGCCGCCTTTGGCGGCTTGCCTCTCAGCTTCCCCGCTTCTCAGCTGGCGGCTTCGCCGCCATTCCCTACTACCTACTTACTCCCCATTACCTTCTTGACAGTCGGAGACGAGGAAACCCCAAGGACCAAGTGTGACTGTGCCATCGTGCGCGAGTTTTCCGTTTTCACTCAACAAGGGATTTCCCTTCGGTACGATTCCAGATGCCGTGAATGCCAATTCCTTGTCCGTCAGGTTTGCCGTCACGAAAACGGCACGATCCTTCACGCGGCGAACGAACGCGATTGCACCTTGTTTCTCACCAGAAGTCACCCACTCTTGCGATCCGTCATAGAACACGGCCTCGTCATGGCGCAACTTCGCTAACTTGCGGATAAGCGCGAGACGTTTCTGTCCGGCTGGGTGGAGAGCGCGGGCCCAATCGACCGTCTTACGCGCTCTGCCTATGTCCTCCACCGACGCAAAGAAGGTGTTGAGCGAGTTGTCGGCGATCTCATTGCCGTTGAAGAGGAGCGGCAGACCACGCCGTAGAAAAGTGAGTACGAACGCGGCGTTCCCAGCCTCGACAGGATGAACACGATCAAAACGGTCTCCCCAGTCATCGGCTGCCGTATCGTGGTTGTCCAGAAAGCAGAACATCAGTGCCCCTTCTGGAATTTTTGCTTCGTAGTTACGCACACCGGGCATCTTCTGATCGAGCGTCTTGTTCTTTGCGGTCTTCTGTCCGGGTAAGGACGGCGTAAGGAAATTACGGATTGAAAAGCTCCATGGCCAGTCGTAACAGGCATCAAACGCCTTCTCCAACCACTCGGTCTTCGTACCCTCGTTGATCATCACGAGGTCGGGATTTACTTTCTGGCAGATCGTTACAGCCTCTACCCAGAAATCAATCGGAACGGCATCCCCGACGTCGCAACGGAAGCCATCGCAACCAAGCCGCATCCAGTGAAGCATTGAGTCGATCAGGTACTTGCGAACATCCTTTGATTCGAAATTGATGTATGGAAAATGCCATCGCGTCGTGCGTACAGTCCCGTCCTCATTCTTCTGGAAAGCGTCTGGAAAGAGGTCCTTCAATACGTTGTTCGGTCCACAGTGGAGATAGACGAGATCCATATAGACCTTCATTCCCAACGCATGGGCACGCTCGCTAAACACCTGAAAGTCCGCATCATTCCCGTATTCAGGATCGATCTTATCATAGTTGGAAATACGATAGGGATTCTTGGGTGTGTGGTAACCACTTGCCTTCTGGCGGGTACTCCAACCAGATTCGTCCATATCACAGTCCATCTCCACGAACGGCGAGAGGTACACCACATCCACACCGGCAGATCGTACGTGATCGAGCATCGCAGTGGCGGCCTTGAAGTTTCCATCGCGCGTGAAATTGCGCAACACAATCTGATACACAACCGCCTTTTTTAGGTACTCTGGAGTCGGGCGCATCGCACCGAAACCAGCGCCTATCGCAAAACATGCAACCACACAACATAAAATTCGTTTCATCTCGTTTCCCCCTAAATCAGACAAGCGCGTTAAGCCGGATAAGCGGGATAAGCGTGTTAGGCTTGATGTTTCCCCCGCACGACATTCGTCACCCGTTCGGCATTCGCCATGATACGAGGTGCATAGCTTCTCAGCCTCTCAGCATCCCCGCTTCTCAGCTGGCGGCTTCCGCCGCCAGCCCCACCGACTACCGCAGGAATAGGATTGTGCCAGTGGCGCGGAGCAGACGAATTTCACCTTCATGCGCATAGCTGATATTCACACCGGGGATGTCCGCATCGAGCGTCCAACTCGTCGCCGTCGTGTTCAGTTCACCCGCATACCGGATCATTGCAGCAGAGTTATCGGGAATACTCAATGCGCGGAAAGCCATATTGCCAGGCATCTCGACATCCCCCGCGACATCAAACAACGCATAGTCAGCGGGAGCTGTCACGCCATCGCGTGCCAGCGTCGCGGCTCCGTTTGCGGTGAAGGACGCCAGCGGTTGTGTCGCAGCCGCGCTGAGTAACGTCGAGTTTTCTTCCAGCGTAAGTGCGGTATTCGCGCTGAACGCGGGGGCCAATGTCTCGCCAGTCAACACGCCCGGCACCGTGTAAGTCGCGTTTTCAGTCAGCCACTTGGCTTTCAGGTAGTTGACGACCGCCACATGTTCGTCATCCGAGAGCTGCCGGTCAAATACCAGAAATTCACCTAAGCTACCCAACCACATGCGGTTGCTTGTATTCCCCGCACCGACCCATTGGGGTGCGCCATTGGCGCCCAAACGGCCGCCCAACTGCACGAGGTCGATGTCAAAGATCGGTGAATTGTTAGGTTGTGTATAACTCTCCGCGAAGAATTGCATTGCACTATCCTTCTTCTCGATTCCGAACGAATGAGAATAGACACCGACCTCAATCAGGAAGAGATACGGGACTTCCGATTCCAGCGTGGCAGTTTTAATCGTTGTCTTGTCAGCCACGAAAAGGACTGCAGAAGTGACCGTACCATCCGGAACGTATTCCTCAATATGGATCGCATTCCTCATTCCGTTATCGGTGGTCGTCGCTTTGACAGTGGACATAGAGAATGTTCCGCCCCATCGTCCCTTTCCTGAGCCTGATGCGGTCAGGTCGGCAGCTGCCGAACGCTTGGCAACGAAGTAGATTGAAATCCGCCAGTCGTCATTTGTGTTCACGTAGTCGCGCAGCGTAAGGGCAGAGTTGCCGTCAAAGACTAAGCAGTTCCGTCCGTTGATATCTGGCGAGAGCGTCGGGTAATTAGCCACCCTGTTTCCCGATGGGATCGCTTGCGTGAACTCGCCACCGGCAGTACCCTTGTTGCGGACGCTAGTGACCTTGCCGTCCTCAACGGTCACCGTGTTCTCATCGGCGGCATCCATCCACACGGCGACACGGCTAACCACGGTGGTCGGCAACAACGCCAGCGTACCGGCATCGACCAAGGCCGACTTAGCAGCGGAAGCATCGCCCAACTGTAGCGTCCCTTCGCCCGTCTTGATCAAACCATCCGGGACGGAGGCAACGGAGGCAGTTCCTTCCGGAACGGAAATCGCCAAGCTCGCATCCGACAGACCGCCTTCGGGAGCCACGCCGAACCACTTCTGTTTCAGGTAGGCGTTCACATCCGCCTTTTCAGTCTCCGTCAAGACACGGGAGAACACGAGAATCTCGCCGACCTGTCCGATGAAGTTTCGGTTGTTGCCGTTATTAGTCCCCGCGTAGATAGCCTTTCCGCCCGTGGTCAAACGTCCGCCCACCGCAACAACATCGATGTTGAAGTTTCCACCATTCGCATTATCTACGGTGGAAACAAACACCCCGTTCTCGTTGTATTGTGAAGCGGTTCGGTTGGTGTACGCATCCTCAAAGAAGTTCAAGTAGGCGACTCCCGTCGCGGATGTTCCGTTCAGCGTGAAGTTGCGCGGATTGCGTGCGATGGTCTGATTGAGTTCTGCCACATCCTGATACTGGAAAGCGCCAACCGTTGTGTAGTCATCGCCAGTCGCGGCGGTGGTGGAGAGAGAGAGCCAACCGGCCCACTTTCCGTTTCCACCCGAATCCTTCCAAGTCGTCCGCTTCGCGACGCCGAAGATAGTTAGGTTTTGCGTTTTGTTCGTGTAACTGTTCAGTTGCAACAGCTGATTTCCGTTGAACACGAAGGATGATTTTCCGGCAATTCCATTGATCGTGAACGTCGGCTTGTCTGGAATCGTCCCAACCGTGAAAGGACGGAAGCTGCCGCCAGCCGAACCTAAATTCGGGATTTCATCAAGTGCCGCTCCATTGCGTCCCCCAGTACGGCAGGCATCGATCCAGATGTCAGCTGTTCCTACCACGGCGGGAACAGCACGTGTCGCGCACGACAGAACCGCACCATCCTCCAGTTCCACGCGAGCGTTCCCGGAAGTTTCCAGCGTCGCATCTGGATCGATCCGGCACTCGCGTTTCACAAGCAACGTGCCGTCCGTGACGGTAATCGTACCATTGTTGCAAGACACATCGTCGCATAGCACCATCGTACCCTTTCCGTTCTTCACGAAGGAACCGCTAGAACGGGTAGCGGTCGTATCGCCATAACCGTACTGGAAAATGGTTTCCGCGCACAACGTTGCACCTTCCGCAATGTCAAAGACGGGAATGAAATTCCCCTGCCCCATA
Organism: Kiritimatiellia bacterium; assembly: GCA_017544725.1. Lineage (GTDB taxonomy): Bacteria > Verrucomicrobiota > Kiritimatiellia > RFP12 > UBA1067 > RGIG8368. Next base: position 1,931 of record JAFYDR010000268.1, on the reverse strand, counting down.
TAACAACGGTCTGCCTTCAAGATGGATGGCGCACCATTCGTCGATGGCAACACGGTAAACGAATGCCGGAGGGAGAACCCCATCCATTGTGAATGACTCTCCCCATTGGAAAGACGCGAGTTGTTGTACATGAGTCCCCCGCGCATCACGACTCGCGGCGCAGGAAGATGACCGTTGCTATGGAAAGTCCCCTGTTCATGCACCTCCACCACAACGGAAGGATTACTCGTGTGACCGCCCCAAGCATCTCCTCCAGCGAAGAACGTGCCCTCTTCAATCACCACTCTGGCGTTGGTGAAATAGTCGGCGTGTGTGTTCCCGCTGATCGAGATTGTACCTGTTCCAGTCTTCGTGAGGACGTGGTTCGAGGCAACGAGTTTTCCCCCACCTGCGGACAGCGTCACGCCACTCGACACGGACACCGTCGCGTTTTTCAAGAGCTTCAGCGGTGCTCCCGAAAGGGTCATCCCCTTTGTTACGATCAGGTCACCGCCGTTGAGGTAGAGGTTGTCGCGTCCGAGTCCGCTTGCGCTGGAGATACTGAGGGTTCCCTCATCCACATAGATATTGCGTAGGAAGTCGGTGGCGACTACAGCTGGCCATATCAGCGTTCCAGCACCGGTCTTGTGGAAGTCGCACAGTTCCGCATTGGCGGTTCCCGAAATCGAAGTCACCGTCACAGTCTTTCCTTCTGGAACTTCCAGCGTCTTGTCGATACCGTTGAATGTCAGGTTGGAAATCGTCGCTGTATCCGAATCGCCGAAATAGACCTGTCCATCATTTTGGGTCACGGTCGCCCCAGATGACAGGAATGCCGTCGCACCTGCCAACACGGAAATCGGAGCGTCAGTGGAGTTGATTCGTGTGGTGCCATGTCCGGCAATCGTAACGGTATCCGCATCGGCCAACGATCCGATCGTCAAGGTCGTACCCGCGCTTGATCCAATGGTGACGTCTCCAGTAAGACTCAGCGAAGGAATGGTAGTCTGAGCCGCTGTATTCAGTAATCCCGCCGTCGGATAAGCGGTGTGAGCCGCCGCTACGGAATCAGCGAAGTCCGCAAATCCCAGAATCGCGCCATTGCAAGTCAACGGGAAACCGGAGAACGAGGCATACGTCGGCAGGAGCACCGCACCGGGACCGGAAAGTGTCAGTGTGCCGTTACCCGTGATACCAGTTATAGCGACCTCGATTTCTTCCAAGACGGTAAGCCCAGATGTCCCCGTGACGTCCAACACGCCGTTTCCGAGTGAGCCATTGGAGCAGGCGATCACTGTGCCTCCTCTCAACTCAAGACCGCCGGTAAACGCGTACTCGGAGGGGGCGCGCCTGAGGAAGAGCGAACCGTCTCCTTCCTTGATCAACCTTGTGGGACGCCTGGTACCAGCTGTGTCTTTTCCATCATACAGACCGCCTTCTACATGTAACTCAGCACCGGACTCCACATGGAATACCGTCTGCGTGTTTCCGTCGCCATGGTTCAAGTAGGCGCCAGCTTGGAAATAGATGTGGGACGGCACGGATGAGGCGTGGACATAGACTCCGCCCTTCAACGCCGTGTTCGCGGTAGGTGCGCTCCAACCTCCTCCATTCGGGCAACTGAACGTACCGCCGGTCAGTTCCAGCCTGCCGATGGGCGCATGCGCGTTCACCGACATCTGGAACATGGCATTCTCACGCACGTCAATCACATGGTTGGTCGTCGTCGTCGCGTGTCCGCCGAAAATGTTTCCACTGGCCGAACAGATAAAGTTTCCTTCAGCCACAATCCACCAAGTCTGAACCGAAATCACTCCCGGCGAAACTGCTTCGTTGAGCGTACCTGCGCCTGTCTTGAGCAGCGTCGCACCCAGGGAACCGTTGATCATCGACGTATTGGCCGTAAGGGTCTTGCCCGCTGCCACGCTGACGATACCTGTGGAACCGGCTTC
>JAFYDR010000267.1 GCA_017544725.1 Kiritimatiellia bacterium | reverse complement strand
TATCTGTCCCGAAAAGGAAGTATATCACAAGGGGAATCAAAACGTGTTCTGCCTAAATAAACTTCCGCGCCTGTCGAGGCGACATAGGTGAGGAACTGCGCAGCAGAAGACTTCTGCGGGTCGAGGTCCCAGTTGCTCTTTTCTTTCTTCTTTCGTGGCATGGTAATCCCAGGTTACAAACACGGCATTTCAAAAACCATGCAAACAGTTTACATGACACGCGGGCATCATGCAAGACTCTTTCCGCGACTATCGGGAGTCTTAACTGCTCCCGTCAGTTCGCTTGATTATGCGAAAAGCATTGAGAATAGTTTCAACATCCTTGGCCGAATTGTCCAGCCCAAAAGAGATGCGAAGCGTGCATGACGCGAGTTCGTCGGAAAGACCGATGGCCTTGAGAACATGCGAGATTGCCGTCACCTTGGAGTTGCAGGCGGCGCCGATGGATACGGCAATGCCCTTCATGTCGAGAATGTGCAGCATTCCTTCCGCCGGATGGCCGGGGATGGCAACACTGACAATTCCCGGCAGGCGGTCGCGGTGGTGCCCATGGAACACGGCTTGGGGATAGATTGACCGAATGCCGTCCCGCAGTTTGTCTGCCAGTTGACGCACATGGAGTTCATTGGCCGCAAGATTCTCCACGTTGCGCTTCAGCGCCATCGACATACCGACGATTCCGGGGACGTTTTCCGTGCCAGCCCGCATTCCCAGTTCCTGCATTCCGCCCTGCTGGACGGATCGGATGTGCGTGCCCTTTTTCATGTAAAGGAAGCCAACGCCTTTCGGGCCGTTGAACTTGTGTGCGGAGGCCGAAAGAAGGTCAACCCCGAGTTCCCGCACGTCGACGTGGATATGGCCCACCGCCTGAACGGCGTCCGTATGGAAAAAGGCATGGCTTCGGTGGGTAATGCGGGCGAAGTCGGCGATACGTTGGATGGTCCCGATTTCATTGTTCGCCAGTTGGATGGAAACCAGTCCCGTTTCCGGATGAAGCGCGTTGGAGAGCGATTGCGCCTTTGCCCACCCATCAGTACGGACATCTATCGTGTCAACGATGAAGCCCTCCTGGACCAATTCTTGCGCGGCATTGAGTACGGCATGGTGCTCAATCGTGGAAACGGCGAGGCGGTTTCTCCCCAGATCCCGCACTTCCCGCATGACGCCCTTCAGCGCCCAGTTGTCGCTTTCAGTACCTCCCGAAGTGAAGAAGATTTCCTCTGGCTTGGCACCGATGCATTCGGCAATCGTTGCACGCGCCTCTTCCACCGCCTTGTGCGCCTCGCGTCCGAACGAATGGAGGCTGGATGGATTGCCGAACCCCTCCTTCAGCCACGGCAACATCGCATCCAACGCCTCTGGCATAAGAGGCGTCGTCGCGGCATGATCGGCGTAGACGGGAATCGATTTCGAAGTCATGTCATTGATTCAGTGGCACGAGTTGGCACGAATAACGCAACTCACTGCGATTGCAGCAGATAGCCGCACAAGACCGCAAAAAACCGCACGAGTTGGCACGAGTTGGCACGAATCAAGTCCGGACATACCATCCTCCGGATCTGTTGGTTCCTCGGTATTCAATTGGACCTTGCACGGAGCCAAGGTCCTTTAACAAGCGTGCAAGTGTTCGCAGTGGAATCTTCAGTTCCAGTGAAAGGGTGTCCCGTTTTACGCCGGGATGGTTTCTGACGAATTCAAGAACCTTGTTCCGATCTTCGGAATTGTCACGGATTGTCGATGTCCTTTTGGCCGCAAGAACCGTCACACGGAACTCCGTCCGGTGGTTCAGGTCGAACGTCGCTCTCGGATTTCCGTTGGCGGCCAGTTCGTCCTGGACCTTGGAGACCCCGCGGCTGAACTTGTTCACGAAGCCGAGTATCTTCATTGCCTCCGCGAGAAGCGGGTTCCGATAGTCATTCACACGCGGGAAGTTGTCGGGACGGGCCCGACCGAACAACCCGCCGGGATTGACGATCTCGATCCGCCCCGAGGAATACTCGTAGAACTTCGTCGGGGCGTTGCCGAGGAAATAGTCACGATGGACGATGGCGTTGAGAACCAGTTCCCGGAGCGCCCACGCGGGGTAGCGCGAGCGCTGTTCCTCCCGCATCGCGGAAACGGGAACGGGGCGGGACGCGCCGGGACCCGTCTTCACGAACACGTCCAGTTCCTGCACCGCGCGGACGAGCAGCCCCCGGAACGCCGTCTCCTGAAGGATGTCGCCGGCGACGCCGTCGCCGGCGAACTTCACGTATTGGACGTAGGCCGACGGAATGAACCGCTCGGGATGTTTCGCGAAGAGCAGCACGCCGAGATTCGTGGGACAGTTCCGCTCGGGATTGAAGAACTTCAGTGCCGCCATCTGCTCCGGGACCGGCCGGTCGTCCTCCTCGGCAATCCGGGCGTCCACCGCCTTCGGCAGATACGCCAGGCGGAAGAGATCGAGGTCCAGGTCTGACAGTCGCGCCGTTTCGCACGGCAGCTCCTCGTCCCGGATTCCGTATCGCGCCCGCCGTTCCTGGAGAATGCGGATATCTTCCTCGGTGGCGACCGACTTGCGGGGGCCGACGCGTATCCAGGCCTGGCCCCCATAGCGGATCGGCGGATAGCGCGACGGGTAGACGGTAATCGCGACCACGTCGCCCTCGGGAAGGGAAATCTTGTCGATCGCCATCGACGGCGGAGGCAGCAGGTTCCCGTCTGTCTTGAGTCCGCCAAGAGAGGCGAGCAGCGGGTCATCCACTTTTCGGCCAGCGATGGAACCATCCTTGTTTACCCCGAGCAGAAGATATCCCGGTTCACCCGATCCAGACAAGTCGTTCGCAAATGCGCAAATCGCCTGACCGATCTTGTCCGCCTTGTCGAACGCGCGGGTCCATTCGATCCGTTCGTCCTCCGGCTTCGCTAACAGTTCCAGCAGTTCTTCCTTGGTCATGATCGTTCCTTTCCGCGCGATTCTATCAGAAACCCAAACAAGACACCATCATCCAAACAACTTGCACCCC
>JAFYDR010000266.1 GCA_017544725.1 Kiritimatiellia bacterium | reverse complement strand
GAAGTTATAGGTAAAGGAGAGGCGATGCGCGGACTGGTTGGTCCGTGTATCTCTTCCAGTTGTTGTATTCAGGTTGTTCATGTTGTTTCCGAAATCCTCTCGTACGCCTTTCACGGCCGGATGGTCACGACAAACATGACCCTCCCATCCAATTGCATTCGATAGGAAGCGATAGTTACGGATGACACGCGATAAACGACACTCGCATGTCTCCTTCAATCTTCATTCATATTTCTTCATTCTTCATTACCGCCTTCGGCGGCTTGCTTCTCAGCCAAGTATCGCCCCGCCTCAAGTGTGAGCGGGTGAACGGTCGCGGGTCAGCACCTGCGAACGGTAGATCGTCCAGCCGTTTCCAAGCCAGTAGGTCATGCCGCACACCCACATGGTCGGCAACAGCAGCTGGTGGTTACCAGAAATCTCGCTGACCATGATGATTGCCGCAAGTGGCGTACGCACGGTCGCGGCGAGGAATCCGGCCATTCCGACCAACGCGAACGCGCCCGGATGGATGCCGATCATCGGGAAGATCATCTGCATGAGCAATCCAAACGCCGCACCCAACGTGGAACCAGAGACCAGCGCAGGTCCGAACAATCCGCCACTGGCACCGGAGCCAACGGTAAAGGATGTCGCGATGATCTTTCCAAAAAAGATCAACAAGAGCGTTCCCAGCGTCATCGCCCCGTACTGGTTTACCAAGGGACTATCGACAACCAACGCACCCTGAATCACACCGTAACCCGCACCAAGAATCTCAGGGACAAAGTACCCGATGATTCCCGTCACGAGTCCGCCGAAGCCCGGCTTCAGCCAATCCGGCATATCCCAGCGACGGAACGCCTGTTCCGTCTTTCGGAAAATCAGGATATAGAGCTTCGCGCCCAACGAGACAACCAGTGCCAGCAACACGAAAAGAATCAACTTGACCGGGTTGTCGAACCCCCAGTCCGGCATGGCGAAGAACGATTGCCATCCAAAGAAAAAGCAGAAAATCGCATAGGCGATGGTTGAAGCCATCAGCGACTGGATGACCACCTCGTACTCGATGTCCAATCCGCTGTAGAGAATCTCCGCACCAAAAAGCGCCCCTGCCAACGGTGCGCGGAAAATCGCGCCGACACCGGCAGAGAGTCCCGCAACCATCAGGACTCGTCGTTCCGCAGCCTTCACATGGAAGAGGTTTCCGAGCAAGGAACCGCACGCGCCCGCAATCTGCGTGATCGGTCCTTCCGATCCCGCCGAACCACCTGAACCGATAACCATAGAGGAGGCAACCGCCTTGACCGGAATAATCTTCCACGACATGTCGCCTTCCTTGTGGTGGAACGAGAAGATACAGGAGTCCGTGCCGTGTCCACCAGCATCCGGTGCAAACCACTTGATGAGGATTGAGCTGATCACACCGCCGAAAATCGGGAGAATAACCAGTATCCATCGGATCGGCTCACCCGGATCCTTCACTTCCGGGAAACAACTCCTCTCCCCCGCAACAGGAATCGAATAGAGGTTTCCGAGCGACTCCATCAGGTAATGGCGGGAAACGTCCAGCAACCAGTAAAAGCCGGAGGCGGCAAGTCCAGAAGCGACGCCGACAACCGCGCAGAGAACGAAAATACGTCCGGTCTTGACGGAGATGCCACCGCCACCAACCCAAAACTTCAACCACTCGAAGATAAAACGTTTGAACATTCGCTCGTGACCGAAAACCTATGCGTCGTCGCTCTCGTCCTTCGCGCGCCTTCTGCGCGGCATTTTTTCGGGACGGGGACGAGCCTTGAGGAAAATCACGACGGGTGCGCCCTCCAAACCGAACCGTTCGCGGATGGAACGGCGCAGGAACTCCAGATAATTCTGCGTCATCAGCTTGGGATCATTGACGAACATCCGAATCGTCACGGGAGCGACACAGACCTGAAGCGCGTAGTAAATGCGGAGACGCTTCCCGAACCGCATCGGCGCCACCGCGCGCTTGGTCGCTTCCTCGATCGTCCGGTTGAGCATTCCCGTCGGCAACTTCATCCGTGTCTGCGCCGCCACATGGTCGATTACCTCGATACTCTTGCGCACATTTTGTCCGGACTTTGTAGAAGTGAAAACGAGCGGGCAATAGGACAAGAACGGCATCATCGTCCGGATAACCTCTTCAGCCTTTTTCTGGACAATCCCTTTCGCAATAGCCAGATCCCACTTGTTCATCAGGACGACACACCCCTTGTTGTTGTCGGAGATCAGGCGCGCGATACGCTTGTCCTGCACGGTCGGACCGATCTCGGACTCCATGACCAGTACAACGATATCCGCCTTCTTCACGTTCTCCTCAGCACGGAAAAGGCTGAACCGCTCGACCGCGCTATCGCACTTATGGCGGTTACGCATCCCCGCCGTATCGACAAAGACATAGTGGCGAGCCTGCGGTCCCTCACCAATCGCGAACGGTACCTCAATCGAGTCGCGCGTGGTTCCCGCGATGTTGGAAACAATCAGGCGCTCACCGTCCAGCAAACGGTTGATATAGGAGGATTTTCCCGCATTGGGACGTCCCACGACTGCCACGCGCAATGGCTGCACGACGGTCTGGTTGATCTCTTCCGGAAGATACGGCAACACGGCGTCCATCAGCGCACCGATTCCCGAACCATGCGCAGCGGAGATGTTGAACGTCGGCAAACCGAGTTTTGAAAACTCCAGCGCGTTCGCCTCATGGCTCGGCAAGTCGCACTTGTTCACAGCCAGCAACAGCGGAACATCCGCCTTGCGCAACATGTCGGCTACTTCCTCGTCCAACGGCTGGATTCCGGTTTGGACATCCACGACGAGCACGGCGACACTGGCATCCTGAAGCGCAGCTGCCACTTGGTCACGAATTTCCTGTCCGAATGAGGACGGCTGCGACGAAAGCATGATTCCGCCCGTGTCGATCAGATGGAAGCGGTTGTTGTTCCACGACACCTCCAGCATCAGTCGGTCGCGCGTTACACCGCTTTCGTCATGCACAATCGCGATGCGCCGTCCGGCAATCCGGTTGAAAAGCGCAGACTTACCCACATTCGGGCGTCCCACAATGGCAACCACCCTGCCCTTCTTGGTTTTGGGCGTCTGTATTTCTTCTTGCGTTTCCATAAATCCACTAGTCTTTCAAAGCACGGAGAATCCGGTGACGAATCATGCGGCGTAGGCAGAAGAATGCCAGAACCAACAACGTAATGCAGAGGCAGAAGAGGACGAGCGAACCGATTGCCGTCACGCCGCCGGAAGCGAATCCCTCCTTCATCCACTTGTTCAAATTGGAGAGGAATAACTCGAACACTGCCGTTCCGCTGGTCACCAACATGAAAACCATTGGAAGCAGACAGATCCAGAAGTTCCGGTGGTTCTTCAGGAGCCAGAGCGAGGCGGTCAGCAACGTCAGTGCCGCCAGCATCTGGTTGGCAGAGGCGAACATCGTCCACAGGTTTCCAGCCATCGACGGATTGAGCACCAGCAGATAAAAACCGATGGCGATCACCACGCCAGTCGCGAAGTACATATTCTTGTTCAAGCGCACTAGCACCCCGCTCTTCTCCGGTTTGGCGGCATCCGTCGTAGAGGCGGTGGACCAGATTTCCTGCCAGACGAAACGCGCAAGACGAGTGCAGGAGTCCACGGATGTCATGAGGAACGCAGCCACAGAAAGCAGCATGAAACTCTCCGCCGTCTTAGCCGGAAGGCCCAGCTTTGCGCAGAACGACGCAAGGCCTCGCGCGAAGAGGACAACCGGAGATGTCGTGGCAAGTCTTTCCGCAAGCTCCCCCTGCGAAAGGCATACGACGGAAAGAAGAGCCAGCAATGCGACAACGCCTTCAAGCAACATGCACCCGTAGCCTATCGGGCGAATGTGCGCTTCGGAATCAAGCTGCTTGGAAGTCGTACCGCTCGCCACCAGCGCATGGAATCCAGAACACGCGCCACACGCGACGGTGACGAACAGGAGCGGAAACAGATGTTGCGTACCCTTCGCCGCCGTAGTCACCGAAAATCCCGTGAAGGCGTCGATGCCGATATGCGGACAGGTCACGAACACGCCTACAAGTCCGAGTGCCAGCATCACGTAAAGGAGGTAACTGTTCAAGTAATCCCTCGGTTGCAGGAGAAGCCACACCGGCAATGTCGAAGCGGAGAAGCAATAAACGAACAGTACGATGACCCAGATCGTCTTAGCCGTCTCGGCGGTGACGCCGAAGAGAGACGTCAGGTCGCATGGAAACACGACTCCAACCCAGACGAGGAGGAACATGACAGGGACGAACAGGAAGCTTGCCACAAACACGCTCCACTTTAACCGGTAGATACAGATGCCGAAGATCGCCGCCTCGAAGATGCACAGGAGCGACGAGGTCGCCACTTCTGGGTCGGAGACGAATGCAGCAGCGACCTGTCCCGTAAAGACCGCCATCACCAGCACGAGCGTGGCGAAGCAGAACAGGAGGAAAATCATCTTACCAGGACGACCGAGAACGTCCTCGATAATCGAGCCGATAGATTTTCCCTGGTGGCGAACGGAGAGGAAGAGCGTAACCATATCGTGCATTGCGCCGATGAAAATACAGCCAAGCACAATCCAAAGCGCGACGGCTGCCCATCCGAACTGCGCGGCAAGTACAGGACCTATGATCGGTCCCGCACCTGCGATGGTTGCGAAGTGGTGCCCGTACAACATCATTGGATGCGCCGGCACATAGTCGATTCCGTCCCGCATCGCATGAGCAGGCGTGGGCTTCTGCGGATCGACGCCCAGTTTCCTCGCGATGAAACTGGAATAAAAGAAAAAAGCCAGCAAAAAACACGCACAGCCAAGCAGCAACAATACAGCACCGTTCATTTTAAAATCTCCATTCCCTGCCTTGAGCGGCAAGCGAAGAAATCAGCTTACTCTTTTATACACCTTGTGTCAATTGCATTCGCCGGAACAGAAACGAGGCGGCATAGCCGCCAGCTGAGAAGCGTGTTAAGCTGGTTAAGCGTGTTAGGCTGAGGCACTTCGCGTAGTAATGAGTGACGAGTGGGAAGGACGCGCTCCGTCGCGACCGTTTGCGTAACGGCGACACCCGTGTCGTCGGAACCGACAGGATTTGGGATGGCATGGTTACGGAAAGCCCTGAAAGGGCGTCACCCATACAGACGGGGGTGAGCGAAGCGTTACCCCCGGTGGTACGACCGATATCTGTCAAGCCCTGAAGGGGCGGCAGAACAATTTATCGCCACTCGCCATGCCGCGTCGCTTTCCGTCGCCCTTTCAGGGCTAACGTGCCTTTACTTGATTCCGGGGGCGGCGCTACGCTTGCCCCCGTCTGTGTACCTTCGCCCCTTCGGGGCTTGCCTATAACTTCGTAGGGCGGCGAGGCCGCCCAGCTGAGAAGCGGGGAAGCTGAGAGGCTGAGAAGTAAGCAACCAGAGGTTGCAGTGACGGATGGG
>JAFYDR010000265.1 GCA_017544725.1 Kiritimatiellia bacterium | reverse complement strand
TGAGAAGCGAGCCGCCGGAGGCGGCAATGAAGAATGAAGGATGCGTGTCGCGTGTCGTTTGTCGCATGTCATCGGTAGCTGTCGATTGCAATCGAATGCTATCGAACGGGTAGGGTCACGCTTGTCGTGACCGTTTTGCCCTGAAAGGGCGACAACCATACAGACGGGGGTGAGCGAAGCGCAACCCCCGACGGTGCTGCAAACATCGCCAAGCCCTGAAGGGGCGGCAGAACAATTTACCGCCGATCGTCATCGGCCCCACGGCGACTCCCCGCCAATTTCAAGCCGCCAAAGGCGGCGATTTAACCTTTAACCATTTCATTATTCAGCGGGGTGAGGGAGCAGGTCGATGGTGAAGCCGCGCTTGGCGGAACGCCCCTTCACGTTGTCCGTGAACCAGACGCAACCGCTTCCGTAGGGACGCTCGATAATCGCCTCTTCTTCCATGCATCCGCAGTCCGCCCAACCGGGAAGCAGCACACCCTTGTACTGGCAGGAGACCGACTTCCCGTTGGAGAATTTGACCGTGGCACGACCGTTGAACATCCCCGTCTTTTTCTGGAAGGTGAACTTCAGATCCTTCCGCGCCGGGAAGGTGATTGCCGAGGCGGTCACCTGCATCAGCACTTCAGGAGCGGTAGCGATAGCACCGAACTTCGGGCTGTTCAGGAAATTCCCAGTTGCGTTGAACGCGAGATCGAACTGCGTGGTCGCATAGTATTCCGCGCAGAAGGCGTTCATCGTCTCTTGGGGATTGTAGTACGAACCATAGACTTCCAGCTCATGCGTGAAGGTCATCGCCGCGTCCTTGTGGTACCAAAACGGACGCGTACCCGTCGCCTTGAGAACCGCCATCGGATACTCCCGATAGTTCTGCGCGGCATTCGTGCGAATCGCAAGGGCGGCAGCCACGATGTCGGACGCCGAACGCTTGAAGACCGGCAGAATCGCCGTGCCGTCTCCCAACGGGAAGAGGTAGGACTTGGTGGTCACGGACTTGCCGTTGGGGAGGATTCCCTTGCACTGGACAATCGAGGACTTGGACGAGATCTGGAAGGTCAGGAACGCGGTGCCGACCGCGCCGTAGTCGGTGATCGAGTCTTTACCGTCCGTCGCCACGGCCGGCAACGTAACGGTGTAGGTACCCGCGTAGGGCACGTAGCCAGAAGCGGCGACATAACGAAGATCGCCCGAAGTAAGCGTACCGGAAATCATCGAGCTGACGCCTGTCACGTCTGCATGGAGGAAACCGTTCTTGGTCATGCTCAATGCCAACTTGGCTCCGTTCCGGTCCAGATTCGCGTTCATCGTACCATCGTCGCCGATCGACTGCCAAGCCCCGCTGAACGAGGCGGTCTTGGAAACCGTTCCTGCGTACCGTGCCGAGATCTTGTTGGCTGCCGTCGTCGAAAGAATCAACTCGCCCGCCAGCTTCTCCACGCCGCCCACGGACGCGAAGAGCGGAAGCGTCATCTTGAGCTTGCGGCTCGCGTAGGGGTTGACCTTTTTCGGATCGGTCACCGTAAAGGTAAGCGTGATCGTCGCGCTGGATTTCTTCCCGTCCGCACGGACTTCCGTGACCGAGAAACCGACGGTGAATTTTCCGGTGGCACGCGGCGTTCCCGAAATCACGAACGATTTCGTTTTCGCATCGTATGTCACCTTAACGCCAGAGGGAAGCTTGCCGGAAACTTTCTTGGTCGTAACCCGCCCGGAGCCGATGTTGTAAATCGGGATCGACTGGTTTTCCGCAAACGTCGAATAAAGAGAAATGGAGGATTCCTCTTCCTCGATGTAGGGATCCGTCTTGTCGAAGAGCGTAACCGTGTGCGCTTGGTCGGAGACGGTCGTCGCCGTTTCGCCTACAGGCTGAAGCTTGATGAGAAAGGTCTGTTCGCCTTCGGACACGTGATTATCCGTCACGGTGAACGAGACCTCTTTCGTACCCGTTTCGCCGTCCGCCCAACTCAGCTGCGTGTCCGTCCAACTGTAACGGACGCCGTTTGCCGCCGTGCTGTTCTCAGCATCCAGCGCGACCGCCACCGTCACTGCTCCCGACGAACCGCCGGAGCGAACAACGCGAATCGTTCCGCGGTCGGCGTTGATCTCGGAAATCCGCTGCGCAGTCCGCTCGAAGGCGACCGTACCGGGCTTCCAAATCTGGTAGGAGACCGTACCCGTCGCAACGGGCAGAGGGAACGCACCCGTCGCATTCGCGACATACAGTCCCGCATCGGCATTGGAAGCGGTCAGGTAGGCAGAGACATCACCGAAGCCGACAAGGCGGTAAGTGACGCCTTGATCCAACGCGACATAGACGGTAGGATCCGTTGTCTCGTATTCGTTCTGACTCTCTTCCGGGATAAGTGAGAAGACACTTTGCAACGTGGCGGTCTGGCGCGTGGATGCGCCGATTGCCGACATCCCGACCGTGTTCAACGTCATCTGCACGAAGAGCGCCTTCTTTGCATTCTCGTCCGAGATATCAACAGCGATCTGTTCGCCGGAATTCGACTTCGCGATTACCTCCGTCGTGAAATTGGTCGGATCGGCACCTGCCAGAACCGAGACCGACACGGCAGGATTATCCGTCGAGAAGAGTACGCGACTGTGTCCGTTAATACCAGCCAGACGGAAAACTTCCTTGCTGTCGTTGATCTGGAGCGTAGAGGTCGCGGTATCGCCAACCTGATACGTAAGGGCCGTCGTATAGGCGGCATCGTTGTCCTCGTTCCCATCCTGATCCAACAGGAGCAGATCGTTCAGGCGCGCGATGTTTTCATCGGTCGGATACCGGAAGAGTTGTTCCCCGCCCAAGTCTGTGCGCGTGTTTTCGCGGTTGACGGCAAGACGCCCGGCGATTGAACCGTCCTTGCGTAACAGGATAAACGTCGGGTTACCGACACGGACGGCCGAGGACGACTTCAGCTTGAGTGTGGTCATGCCCAAGCTCTTGTTGCGCGCCGCAATGGCGGCGGCAAGCTCTGGAGTAGCCATCTTACGGGAGAGGTATCCCGAACCGCTCGCCATATCCCTCGCCGAAACCGTGTGGCTTAATAGAGTCGGGCTGTCACTCGGGACGTTATCGATAAGCCGCACGTTGTCGAGCAACACCAACGCGACGCGCTTTTCCTGCGCCCAGGCGTAGAACGCGGGGTCGGCCAGAAGGGAACGGGCGGAACCCTTGCAGTAAGGGCACCACAGTTCGCCCGTCACGCGAATCAGCGTGTAGGCGGCATTGGGGTCGGCGGCGACTTTCGCCTTGGCGACATCGAGATCCATCGTCCACTCGCCGTATTGCAACGTATCGACCGTGCGTTCGCCGATCCAGAGCGGGTTCTCGCTGGACATAGGTACTGGATCCACCACCGTGACCACGTTGGTACCCATGAGCTTTCCGTTCGTGTCCCAGAGTTTGAGCTGGATGGACTGTCCGGTAGTGACGTCGGCGGGAACGGAGATCTCGCTGAACTGCTCATGATCTTCGAAAGTCCACGCCACCAGGTTCGTCACCTCCGTTCCGTCGGGATACGCAACCGTGAGAACATTCGTCGCGGGGAATCCGCGCACTTCATCTTCCCGTTTCATCGGAACGAAGAGACGCGTTGTGACGCCCGCCTCGGCTTCCAAGCGAGCCTTCGGCGTACCGGGAGCGGTGAAGACACCGCCGAGGTAGAGGTTCGGGTCATAGCCGACGAGCACCTGATCGACTGACTGCATCAGCTGCTCCTGATGACTCATGCCGCGCTTGAAGACCAGCATTTTGCCGTTACGACCGCTGAACTTCTGGATCACGGTCGTACCGTCGTACTTCGGCCAATAGACACAGATGTAGGGATACAACCCCGTCGAGTTTTGGGCAAAATTCAGCGCCGCGGAGGCGTCGCTCGTGCTCGTCCCGGTGCAGTGCACCATTACCAGCTGCCGCCTTGCCTGCCACGTCAAGAAATCATTCTCGCAGCAATCCTTGTCCAGTTCGTTGCAGTAGCTGCACTTCTTGCCGCCCCAATAGATCAGCATCGGCAGATACCGCTTCTCTGCGTATTCCTTCGCGGCGGTGAAACGACTGTTCCAGACGCCACGTTGGATCTCACCGTTGCTGATCGTGACAGCGCGGCTCTCCAGTACCGACAAAAACACAATTACCGCAAGTCCGAAGACACGCAGAACCCGACTCATCGTATTCATCTCAACTAATCCTCTACTTCATCCGAATTGCGGAACTTGATGATCGCGGGACCATACCCCGGATAAGAAAATTCTAGCCCGTGGAACTCGTTCGTGATCACTGTTTCATACGCAGCGCGTGTCAGGTCCATCCTGACTTTGAAGAACTCGCTCTTCCCGCGCCGCACCATTCGTTCCGTTACTGTCAACCCCTCCACTCCCTGTGGTTTCCAGGTCAGCTTTTGGGGGTCGAAGTCATCTATCCCGCGGATCGTGAAACTACGCCCGATTTCGTCCTCGTCCGCATCTACCAAAAACTCAGAGGGGCGCGCCTGAACAAAGCGTCCCGCGCTTCCCCGGAAATTGATCTTGATTCCCGGCACCCACGGGTAATTCGGGAAGGGAATCTGCAGAAAGCCGGTCCCGCTCCCGACTTCGTTCTTCTTCACGACCGTGTCAATCACCAGCGTGGTCTGACCGTCTGCCGTCTTCCCCTCTTTCAACGAAGACTCGATCGCGAGGGAGCCGCCCGTGACGACCTTGCCCAGTTCCAGATCCGATTTCAGCATGACGATCTCGAAATGATTCGTCCACTGGACTGGCACTGTCTCTGCCCGCAACTGAATCTCGCCATCGGGAACACCCTTGTAGGCGGGCGTCGTGGTACCGAAATACGTAAACGTGAGTCGCCCCGGAATATTCCGGAAACGGGCGAAGAAGGTGCGCGTGAACCGCTCCGTAAGAATCTTGGAGTTGTCCAGCTTGACGCAAATCTGCGCCGTGGCGTGCGGAGCCAAGAGGTTCGTAGTGCACCAAACCTCGGAACAGGGGCAGAGTGCGCTGACGCGATGCACGGGAATCGCGTTATCCGTGCGGTTGGAGATAACATACGAGAAATTCGTAATCGCGAAGCAGCCCTGCTTCCCGATATCCAGCGTACCGCCCGGCGGCAGGATAGACACGTACTGTTCACAGGAGCCTTGCGCAGTCTTGTCCGCAGTCGCACTGCGCAATCCCACGGCCTGGGTCAAGACAGCCGTCAACACCCCAGCGATCATTCCTATCCATCGTGTATTCACTTCTCGCTCCTCTTTGCTCTCTCCGTCACCGTTTCACGCCCGTCGAAAAAACGGGAAACGGGCGTATCCGCGCCAAGCACGGATACGCCCAGAATCAAGTCACCTTATTCCGTCACGACTCCGTAGTAGTACGAACCATTGGCGGCTCCGACAGCGGCGGCACGTCCGACCTTCGGAGCTGCCGCGCCCTTCATCGTGATTACCTTCCCGCCAATCTTGACCTTCGCCGTGAAGAGATCAGTATTGGGCTTGGGTGCGGTCTTCGCAACCGATGCCTTCACGCCGCTGAAACCGAACGAGGAGGTCAGCCTGTAGGAGGCAACCTGCGCGCCGCCCTTGTACACCTTGAAGGTCTTCCCAGCGAACGCACTGAAACTCTTGACCAACTTGCCGCCGGAGTAGTTCATCGTCGCGCTCATCTTGCCGCCCTTCCATGTGACCGTACCCGGAGAAGCAACCGTCCCGTTGGAGGCAAGTACGCCGATGCCACGCAGGCTGGTCGATCCCGTCTTGAAGATCGGGAAGAACGCACCCTCCGACACGCCATTGGGCATCGCAATGCCGGCAGCTGCCGCCTCGGAGGACGACAGGCGGAACGCGCTGGTGGAGACCGACGCGCCCTTCTTGTTGGGCATCGTTCCCTTCACGTGCAGCTTACCCGTCTTGAGTACCTTCATGCTGGTGAAGCCGACGCGGGTGAAGTTGTCGTTCATCAGCGTAGCGGTGTAGAGTCCCGCATAGCTCTTCGCCGTGGTAAGATCGCGGGCTACGATCTTCATGCCGTTGTAAGTGCCTGTCCACACGCCGGTGACTGAGGCACCGCGCTTCACCGACAACCCGCCGCCGGAGAACTGGAGTTTGCCGTCCTCACCAACGTTGACCGTGCCGGAGACGTTCTTCTTGCTCGGCGTCGCCAGCTTCGCCTTGAATTTTCCAACCGTCGAGACCGTCATCTCTACGGTTCCCTTCAACGTGCTGTCCCCCGTAAAGACCAGTCCGGAAACCTTGGACTTCAACGTCTTGGCGGCAGACACCACGAGCGTGATGTAGCGGGTCGAGGAACCGTCCGATGTCGTCGCAGTCACCTTGATTGTGAAGGTACCGGACTTGGTCGGAGTCCCGGAGATGATACCGGTTGCGGGGTCGATCTTCAACCCGATCGCTTTCAGCCCCGTCGCGGAGTACGTGATCTTTTTCGAGGAGGTCGCGGACGCGTCAATCCGCATGGCGACCTTCGTGTACATCGAGACGCTCGTCTGGTTGGGATTGACGAAGATCGGCTTATCCACAACGTAGAAGGAGAGCGAATCACTATCCACCCAAGATTCTCCCTCGTCGAACTCCTCGGACGGGATGTGGGCATAGACCGTCACCTTCACTTCGCCGACCGCACCGTGGGCGACCTGGAAGAGCTGGTTGTCGAGCGCGTTCAGCGTCGTTCCATCCGTCTCGACCGGACCGTACTGCTTGCCGCCGTACTCGGTGACAACGCGGTAACCGTCCGCTTTGTCAACCGCAGTCCAGGAGAAATCGACCTTCTCCTTCTTGCCGTTCTTCAGGTCATCGAGCTGAATGGCAGCACCCTTCATTGGGGTCTTGATCACGGGCTTGGCGAACGCGGTGAACATCCGCTTCGAAAGCGCGAAGATCGTGCCGTCAGCGGTTGAGGTACCCGTGAACTTCACCACTTCGTTGTCGGAAAGACCGATCACCTTGGAAACCGTGGTTGGCGCAGGGGGTACGGCGAGTTCACTATACGCCGCCTCAGCAGTGGTGAGCGTCTCGTAGTTCGTCACCTGTTCCTTCTGCTCGTCCGTGAGCGCGTCGTAAGCCTCGCGCGCCGCATCAATCTTCCCCTTGCACTCGTCCGTATAGACAACCTCTCCGATCGCGTCAATCGCTTCGATCACAGCCGTCACTTCTGGCGCGACGACAGGCGGGTCATCACCGCCGGTGCCCTCGCCGTCGCCGCCAGTGCCTTCGCCGTCGCCGCCGGTGCCTTCTCCGTCGCCGCCGGTGTCTTCGCCTGTGAACTGGACTGCATGCGTGGTGGCGTTTCCACCGCTCGCGGCGTTTTCACGCTCGATGCTTACGGTTCCAGTCCCTTCCAGAACCGTCATTTCAGCTGTCAGGGTTCCTGCGTCAGTGGCCTCGAACTCCAAGGATGCAGTCTTCCCGTTGGCAGTCTCGGCGGAACGGAGCACATTGTTCTGATCGACAAACCAATCGACATCACCCGTCGAGGTGAGTCCGGAGAAAGCGGGATTCGCGGCGATGAACTCGGCAAGCGTCATCTTCACGTCCTTGTCCTTAACCGTAATCGTCTTGGTCGTCGAACCCAACGTCTTGGTCTGGACCGTCGAAGACACCCTCATCGTGACCGTCACATTGTACGCCCGATCATATCCGGTGTTGTTCGCCACCGGCGTGTAGGTGAAACTCTTCGCGCCTTCCGTCGCAGTCCAGGTGTAGGTTGAAGGGGAAATCGTACCTTTGCTGGCAGTCAAGGTAACAGTCACGTTGCCGGACTTCCCGGAACGGGTCACGTTGAAGTTCAACGTACCCGCCTCGCTCACGGTCTTGGTCGTGGAATCCAGCTGGACGCTGGACATGACCGCTTCCGTTACGCCGCGGTTTGTCAGCCAGGCGCGGAACTGGTCGCCATGCTTGTAGGTCACCTTGTAAACATTGGTGTTGTTCAACACCTGGTTCTTGCTCCCGTTGGCGTTGTAGAGCGCGATACCGGGGTATTGACCGCCGTTCGGGTTGATGTACTTGAAATAATAATTCATGTACTTGCTCTCGCCCAGATCCGGAAGGTTGAACATGATCAGCACCATCGGACGGGTGGCGATGTAGTTATTCCACGCGGAGGTCAGGATGCACTTGTTGATCCACTCGGCGCAATGGCTGCAGCCACCGCCGGAACTGGTGTGGTTGATGAAGCCCATAAGAATCGGGCGATTCTCGGCCTTCGCCTTGGCGAAAGCCTTGGTGAGCATCCCTGAACCGTGCGCGCCCACCCATCTGTTGAGCTGTACTTCCCCACTCGTCTGAAGCGAGGGGATGGAGTATCCCATAGCCGTGACGGCCAATACCACAGCCGTCAACATCACACTGATTCGTTTCATCATATCTGCACCTACCTTTCCCCTTTCGGGGAGTCTGCACGTCCACCGGACATCCCAATGGACCCACAGCTTTCTTCTTCACCTCCTCGGCAACCCTGCCGAGAAACCCTTGTTCCTCACTTCGTTTCCGTCTTCGGAGCCATCTCTTCCGTCTCCTTCTCCGGTTTCGCCTCCTCGACTGCCTTTGGGGCGATCTTCGGAGCCGGTTTCGGCAACGGCGGGCGCTTGCGGATTCCCACCTTCAACGGCAGGAAGGACTCGACCTCAACGGTCTCACGCAACCGCTTCTCAACCTCGATAAGCGCCTCTCGCTCGCGCGTCTTCTGCACAAGCTCCCGTGCCGTCTCCGGCGTCAGCAGAGGCAACGGCAACTTCTTGTCGCGCATAATGTGCGAGATGTTGTAGGAAATCGGCTTGACGCCCTCCGCATCGGGTCTCACGCCGATCGGATAGTTCCGCTTCGTCACCTTCATCATGTCGTAGGAGACGGGCGTCTCGACCACCGGTCCCAGCGTGTTCAGCGGCAGGGAAACGGCAACCTTCCACAACTCGGCAGGCAGGTTCTCTTCCGTGAAGGTTCCCCACACTCCCTCGTCCATCGAACTGTCGCAGTTTGAAAAATCATCCGCAACCTTGGCGAAATCCTCCTCGCCCGAAAGGATCTTGGCGCGATGCTCCTCCATCAGCCGCTTCTGTTGGGCGTTGTACACGAGGAACCACTCGTTCGTTGCCACGCGGTCCGCAATCGCCTTCTTCACGTCCGCGTCCGTCACACGCACGGACGGTACGATCTTCGTCTCGCGGAACTTGGCGAGGTACAGGCTGTTCGTCAGCTCGTGCTCGAAATAGGAGTCGGGCTTCTTGTAGATTTGCATCCACGCCTGCTTCCCGTTCTTTTCCATCGCCTCGTACGCTTCTGCACGTTTCCGATCGATCTCCACGTTCGGCACCACAACGCCCTGCTTCTTCGCCTCCTGCGCCATCATCGAGTGCGCGGCGAAGCGGTTTCCCAATTCGATCATACGGCGCGAAATCAGCTGCCGCATCATCGTTTCGAACTCCTCCGGCGAGATTTCCATCGCGGGCATCTTGCGGGAACGCAACTGCAACTCCGCCATCTCCGACAACGATCCCATCGAAATCGTCTCGTCACCCACACGGATCACTACCTCGTTCGGCTTCATCGACGACAACGCGCGGTCATCCTCGATCAACTCGCGCTGCTCCTTGGTCAACCTCCGCTTCGGACGCTTCGGGCGACGGTTCGGACCGACCACCTCGCCGCCGGTCTTCGATTTCAACATGGAAGGCGGCGCGATGCCAAGCCGGTTCGTGTTCACGCCCGCCTCGACGGGTGCCGTCGGTGCGGCAGCAGGGGCAGCGGGAGCAGCAGGAGCAGCGGGCGTAGCCGCAGGCGTCGCAGCGGGAGCGGGCGCAGCCGGCGCGGCGGCATCTGCACAGATGCCGTTTCCTGCCAGCATGACGGCCCACGCAAACGCGGCCATCCCAATCCTATTCCAAACATTCATGCGATTTCTCCACCCATTCAGAACGTAACCATCCGCAAGAATCTACAATCCCAATCGGTTTCCAAGCCTTTCCTCGCCTCACTCCTCTTCCGGAGCGGCGGCGGGTGCGGCATTCTTTTCCTCGGCAGCCTCGCGCTGTTCCTCGGCGGCTTCCTCTTTCGCTTCCGCCTCCAACTCGGCGTACCGCTTCTCACCGGCGTTAATCAACGTGTTGCGGTCCGCATTCTCCTTCACCTCATCTTCCAAATAGGTGTTCAGGTTTTCCGCCAAGATCTTGAGTCGGTCGGCAGCATCATCAGCCGTGTTCCGCGCCATCTCCACCAGCGTGGCAACAACATACCGATCATCATCCAGCTCGAAACAAGCCGTATCGACCATCTCCTCGAAGGAATCCAGCGAAAGTCCCTCGCCCTGCATCTTGACCGCCTCGATCAGCATCGCGGACTTCGCGGTCTGATCGGAAATCTCGCTCAATCCGCCCTTCCAGTAGTCCAGCACCTCGGACTGCACATCTGGGTCAGGATCGCCCAGCATCGAGGTCAGCAACTCCAACCCGGCCAACCCCGCCCAGTCCAACGCAAACGCCACCTGCTTGCGCACTTCCGGATTCCGGTCGTTCTTTAATCGTGCCGCAACCTTCAAGATGTCCTCTTTGTCATCGTTGTCCAGCGCATCGTCCAACGGCTGCACCAGCTCCTCCACACGCCGATCCTCTGCCTCTTCCGCAGCCTCAGCCGCAAGTTCCGCAGCGGTCTTTTCCTTCTCTTCCCCATCCTGAACCGCAGCCGCAGGGGACTTGGCATCCTTCGATGGTTTGGCTGTACTCGAAGCGTTTTGCGACTGCGGTTTCTTCACCTGCTGCTCCGTTCCCTGGACGGGAGGAGGTGAAACCGTTGCCTTGTGGCGGGAATAAAATATCCACGTTCCAAGCAATAAAACCGCCAGTGCCACAAAAGGCACCCATACTTTCTCGTTTTTTCGCATGTTTTTTCTCTCGCTCTCCCCAGTTTGTCCGTTCAACTAGGGGAAAAAAGCAATTCAGTTTGTCATAAAACACAGAAACTGTCAAGGGAAAAAAGAACCCATGTCGAAAAAAGAACCCATAAACGCAAAGGGGGGTATCTGCGTATTTCACCGTCGCCTTTTGAAAATGAAAACAACAGAAACAACAACTTCGCTGCGCGAAGTAGTGACGAGTGACAAATGACGAGTGACGAGTGACGAATGAAAGAAAGTCCGTCTGTCTCGTCAGTCCAATGCGGCGTGTCGCGTGTCGTTTGTCGCGTGTCAGCATAACACGCTTAACCAACATAACACGCTTAACCCGCTGGCTGCTTTGCCGCCTGTCTTCAAGTTGTTCTGGTTGTTTCCAAAATTTCTCGTGCGTATGAGATGGGTGAATTACGCAGATGCGCCAAATCAGAACTCCAGACGTGGCAGACCGGCGACGATTTTCAGCGTTTCCATCGAGACGGTGACGACTTTGAGGATTAGATCGACGATGTAGCGAGGATTATTGAATTCGGCAAGCCAAAGGTTCGGGTCATTAACGATACCCGAATCCTTGTTGATGGTCACCTGATAGCGATCCATCACCCACTCGATCGCGCTCTTGCCGTTGACCTGATAGTCGTAGGCGGCAAGCGGAATGCCGCGTATCGTCACGCGGTCGTTGTAGATGATGCGGCTACGGTCTTCCATCTCCCAGCGGTCGAGCTTGCCGTTGCCGTCTTCGTCGTGTGGATTACTCTTCTTCGCAAAGCGCATTTTCGTGATGTGGTAGGGCGACGATGGAGACATGGGGGACTTCTCCAACGGGAGCGTCGCGCTTGTCGCGACCGTATCCACTACACAGTCCTTCCACGGTTTCACGCTCTCGTAGTCGCAATGGAGGTCGCCGAGTTTGTGTCCCGCCTTGACGAACGCGGCAAACTCCGCACCCGTCTTGCACAACGGGATGCGCGCAAGCGATTTCTTCAAGTCCGCTTCAAACCGTTTGCGGTAGTCGGGCGAATGAAGAACGCCGTAGATGTAGTAGAACACATCCTCCTTTGTCACCTTGTCGCCGAACTCCGTGCGACAACGCGCCAGCATGAAGTCCGTAATCCCACTTTCCTGACGATACGAGTCCTTCCCCTTGTCGAAAAGCGTCATCTGTGAACTGGATTCCTCCGCCTCGTAAACATAAAGAGGGAAGCATTGGCCATTCATCATTAGCTGAACATCTGGTATCTCATCCGTCATGAGGCATGAGAAAGACTTCGTTCCCCCGGCACCACAGGTACAAATCACACGGTTCTTGTGTTCAGGAGTCGGGAAGAGACGAGGGATTTGATAGACCATTTCGTTCCAGAATTTGTCAAAATATAGATACTGAGTACAGAATGGACGATAAACAGCAACACGAATATTCTCATGCGAAAAGTTGCTTCGCTTGTCCCTACTATGTTGATTAAGCATAGCACGCGTCCAATTTATCTTCATTGCATCATAGATTGGTTCTCCACCAAGGCAATGTGTATAATGCTCAATCGTGCGTTGCATATTCTTCTCAAGCTCTGCCTTTGAAAAGTTATAGCACCATGTATCACGTTGAGTTTTCAATCCGCAAGAATAAGTCGGCACGAACGCCGTGTGTCCTGTCTTGTCGTCCTTGTCACCGATCGGGATGAGCGAATCGAACACGCCGTCGCGCTGGTTGATCCAGTCGTGTTTGGCGTTGGGGTGGATTTCGACAAGGTCCATCTTCGGATCGAGCATCGAACGCATATCCTTGACGATTTCGAGTTTCTTCTCGCGTGAGAGGTAGTCGCCGATGTCACGGTAGAAGATACGGGCTTTGCGCGAAGTGGCAAGGTCGCCCTCGACCTTGCGCAAGGGCGAGGACGCCCTTGCCACATCTTTCTTCACCAACAGCGTGATGGCGATGGGGGTGCGGGAACCGAGACCGAATACGTTGCCCGCCTCCTTCTTGCGCAGTTCGCCACTCGTGCGGCAGTTGCCACGAAGGTTGAACACGTAGATTGAATCAAACTCCTGCTCCAGCGTGGCACGGAAACCATCCATCGCGCTGGCGTCCAGCCAGCCCGCGTTGGAGATAAATGCGACAATACCCTTGCCGCCATCCAACCGATCCGTCGCCCAGCGGAACGACTTGATGTAGGAGTCGTAGAGCGCGTTCTTGTTCGCCGCCGTCGAATGCGCGACATAGGTACGGGCGATGGCGGCTTCGAGTTTTGGGTAGTGAGCGTTCTGCGCGTTGTCGTTGGCGCTCTTCTGCCCGACGGAGTACGGCGGGTTGCCGATGACAATGCGCACGGGCGTTTTCTTTTGCCTTGTGACACGCGCGGAGTTCTGCTGAAAGTCGGCGGTCTCGAAGACATCGCCCTTCTCGTACATCTCGAAGGTGTCGGTCAGGCAGATTCCCTCGAAGGGTTGGTAAGAGGACTTCTGACTTCGGACTTCTGACTTCGCGTTTTCGATATCCGATGTCTGAGGTCTGATGTCCGGAGTCCTTTCCATCAGGTCGTGATAGACCGATTCGATGTTGACGGAGGCGATGTAATACGCCAGCAGGACGATCTCGTTGGCGTGGAGTTCCTTTGTGTATTTCCGTTTCAGATCGGTGGGCTTGATGTGACCGCTTTGCAGAAGGCGTGTGATGAAAGTACCCGTGCCTGTGAAGGGGTCAATAATATGCACATCCTTGTCCGTGAGCGACTGGCCAAACTCCTTCCGCAGCACGTCCTCAACGGAGTTGATGATGAAATCAACGCATTCGACGGGGGTATAGACGATGCCCAGCTGTTCGGACATTTTCGGGAAGGCGGTGCGGAAGAACTTGTCGTACAGCTCGTAGATGACGCGTTGGCGTCCCTCGGCGTTGTCGATGCCCTCGGCGCGTTCGGCGACGGACTTGTAAAACTCCTCCATCGCCCGCATTTCCTTTTCCGGTACGTCCTCGTGCAGGAGATCTACCATCTTCTGCATAGACTTGGAAACGACGTTCGATGCGGCGAAGTCGTAGCCCTCGAAAATCGCATCGAATACAGGTTTGGTGAGGGCGTGCTGGACGAGCATGTCGGCAGCCTCGTCCTCGGAGACGGTGGGGTTCAGGTTCTCGCGCAGAGAGGAGAGAAAGCGCAGGAACTCGTCGCGTTTCTCTCCGGGACGGGAAATCAGATCGCGTAGCCGCGTAGAATGTTTCGCGGCAATCTTCGCGACCTCCTCCGCCCAAAGCGACCAGTAGCGGCGGGTGCCGACCTTCTTCACCATCTTCGCATAAATCTTCGCGTTGAAGTCCATCTCGTCCTGAACGGCAGTCCCTGAAGACAGCGAGGATGTCGCCCCCGTATCAGCGACACCGACGAGGATCTTTGCGCTGGCGTTCTTGTTGAGGTCGATCTTGTTGATTTCGGTGTCGAAGTGGTCATCGTGGGCGCGGAGCGCGTTGAGGACGGTCCAGACGACATTATAGACATCGGAGTTGTCGAGTGCCTCCTCCGGCGACATGTCAGGAGGAATGACGACAGGGATGATCACATAGCCGTACTTTTTGCCGGGGGCCTTGCGCATGACGCGACCGACGGACTGGACGACATCGACCTGACTGTTTTTGGCGGAGAGGAAGAGGATCGCGTCAAGGGACGGGACATCGACACCCTCGGAGAGACAGCGGACATTGGAAAGGACATGACAGGCGTTTGTTTCGGGATTCGAGGAATCGAGCCAAGCCAGCTTTCGCTGGCGGAGTGCCGCGCCCATCGTGCCGTCGATATGGTCCGCCTCGATGGCAACGCGCTTCGCCCGTTCCTTCGGTGTGAGCGAACCGTAATAGGCGTCTCGCAAAGCGTTAAAACTGGAAACGATCTGTTTCGAGGCATTGATATTCGCACAGAAAGCGACAGCCTTGTGCATGAGCGAGGGGTCTTCGGCGCGGACGTTTTCGGAGTCCTTAACCATCTGTTTGGAGAGGGCGTTGATGCAACCGACGAGCTTGGCGGCGTCATCCATCTTGATCTCTCCGTTGGAGGCGGTGACGGCGGCTTTCAGCTCACGGGGGATGTCCGGTACGGTAAGGATCAGCACCTTGTAGTCAGAGAGCAGCCCCTTCTCGACGGCCTTTCCGAAGCCGATATGGTAGAACTCTTTGCCGTAGATAGCCTCGTCGTCCATCGAGCAGAGGAGGACATCGGCATCCTTCGCGTCCTCCTTTGCGCGGTCGTTGTAGATGCGCGGCGTTGCGGTCATGTAGAGACGCTTGCGCGCAATGAGCGCGGAATTGTCGTGGACGAGAATGAAGGCGCTGGTAGAACGCGACGCCGGCGCGTTCGTTCCGTCATTCTCGCGAACGGGCGAGCCGCCCGTTCTACTGCCGCCCACCGCCGCACCTGTTGTCCGATGCGCCTCGTCGCAGATGACGAGGTCGAAATCCGCCTGATGGGATTTTTCTGCGTTGAGTCTTTGCTGGGCCGTGATGACCTGGGGGAGCGACTGGTAGGTGGAGAATACAACGCGGAAGCCGCCGTTTGTCTTTGCGAGGAGATCGAGCTGCCGGAACTGGCGCACAATCTCGTCGGTGTTGGTTGAGGCGGGAAACGCGAGGTCTTCCACGGTGAAGCCGCCGTCGTCCGTAGCCTTCTGCTTCTTGGAGACCTCGGCGTCCGAGCATACGCACATGGGACGGATGGGCTTTTCGGCATTGGCGGTCCATTCGTTCAGCGTCTGACCGAGGAGCGCGATGGATGGGACGAGAAACAGGATGAGTCCAGTAGAGGTCACTTGATCCTCCGCAATTTTGAGAGAAGTGTAGGTTTTGCCAGTGCCGCACGCCATAATGAGCTTGCCCCGGTCGTGCGCGGCGAAGTGTACGCGAGCGACCGCGATCGCCTCCAGCTGATGGTCGAACGGGGCGCGTTTGACGGAAGCGACAGACGTTGTACCGTGCACATACGCCTCCACGGCATCCCAATCGATGGGAGAGGCGATGAGGTCGGCAAGTCCGATACGCATGACGGGCGGCGACTGGTTCTTGAGGGTTTCCTCGGCGTGTGCAGACCAGTTGTCGGTGGTCGCGATCCAAAGACGCCGGGAGAATCGTTTGGTTTCGAGGAGTTCGTCCGAAAAGTACTTTCCCGAGGTCGAGAGGAAGGTGTCAACGGATTCCTTGGAGATATAAGCGTTTTCCGCGTAACACTTACACTGTACCGCCCAGTATTCGCCGGACACCGTCCGTACGACCAGATCGATACCGAGGTCGTGGCCGCTTCCGAAATCCGTGCGGGAGGGGAAGTCGCGCCAAAGCCAAATCTTGTCGAACAGACCATGAAACTTCGGCAACATCAACAGATACGCCCGCATCAGTTCCTCGAACTTCGTGCCCTTCTCCGATTCCGAAAGGGACTCATCGCGGTATCTTTTCAGCACATCGTCAAACGTTGTCGTCATAAGGTGTCCAGCCAATCGCGCTTGAATTTGTCGCGGACACCACATCCATGCATAAAGAAAAGAGCGCATAATCTTCTCATGTACTCGACCGCAGCCCTTCCACAGGCTTACCAGAAAACATGAAGAGACAATGCGCCCGTACGGGCGCATCTCCGCTTACATGTCGCTCTGGAAATCATTTGTGGAAGTATTTCGGTCGAACGACTTGTAGCTTTGATGCCACAATGTTTTGTGTCCGAGGGGTGGAGAGGGAGATCGGCTTCCATACGTCGCTTGACGCTCCCGGTCAGTTCCCCGAACTGTCATTCTCCTACGGTTATCCGTGGGAGAACGTTGTGATGATAGCAGATCCCCCCGCCATTTCAAGCACAAACGCAAGGCGAGGCGGCGAAGCCGCCGATGCCTTGCGGGCTAAGTGTCCCTACGGGACTAAGTGATTAAGTGTGGCTACGCCCCTAAGTGGTTAAGTGTAGCTTCGCCACTAAGTAATACTTAGCCACGAAGTGGTACTTAGCCGCGCAGCGGCACTTAACCCCGAAGAGCACTTAGGGGCGCAAGCCCCATTTAGAGGCGGCGAAGTAGCCGATTTAAAGCCGCGCAGCGGCGATTTAATCATTTCATTCTTCACTGGCGTCTTTGCCGCCTTGCCATCCTATGCCAGATTTGCTAAACTTTGTTCCGAAACAGACAGTTCGGAACTGTTCAGTTCGGAACTGCACATTTCGGAAAGGTTGTGCGATGCGATTCTTCGACAGGAAAAAAGAGATTGAAAAGTTGCGGGCGATTCGTACCCGTGCCGAGTCATCGGCGTGTTTTACCGTGATCACGGGACGGCGGCGCATCGGCAAGACGGAGCTTGTCCGTCAGGCGTATGGAGATGCCCCGTACCTCTACCTATTCGTAGTCCGTGCTGCTGAAGCCGATCTGTGCGACGGGTTCAAGTGCCGGATCGAAGAATACACCGGACGCAGTATCCCAGGGCGAGTGACCAAATTCAGCGACCTGTTCCGCTATCTTTTGAAACTGTCAAAAGAACAGCCGATTACCGTTGTGATCGACGAGTTTCAAGATTTTTTGCGGGTCAACGCATCTATATTCAGCGAGATGCAGCGAGACTGGGACGAGCTTGCCAGTGACGCGAAAATCAATCTGGTGGTCATGGGCAGCGTCAACACGCTCATGAACAAGATTTTTCGGGAGAGGAAAGAACCGTTGTACGGACATGAGACTGACCACATGACGGTACAACCCTTTGAAGTTTCCGCATTGCGCGAAATTCTCGCCTTCCACCATCCAAGATTTGCTCCGGACGATCTTCTGGCATTGTGGACGTTCACGGGAGGTGTGGCGAAGTATGTGTCCCTGCTGATGGACCGAAAGGCGTTTACTCGCGAACGGATGATCAAGGTTCTCGTGGAGGAGGACTCTTTCTTTCTCAACGAGGGTTGGGGTGTCCTTGTAGAAGAGTTCGGGAAGGAATACGGCACGTATTTCTCAATCCTCTCGTCAATCGCACGCGGCAAAACTTCACGGGCAGAAATCATGACCGAGATAGGCGGGGAGGTAGGCGGCTATCTGACACGCCTTGAAGAACAATATGGTCTTATTGCAAAACATCAGCCGATCTTTGAGGTGACATCCAACAAAAACTGCCGGTATCGGCTCAAAGACAACTTCTTCCGTTTCTGGTTTCGGTTCGTGTTCAAGTACCAGTATCTGATACAGGTGCGCATGTTCGACGAACTTCAAGACCTAGTTCGACGCGATTACGAAGTCTTTTCGGGAATTGCGCTAGAGGGGCTGTTCCGCGCTTGGTTCGAGGAAAAGCATGCTTACACCCGAATGGGCGGATGGTGGGATCGGAAAGGTGAAAACGAAATAGATCTCGTGTGCGAGAATGAATTCTCCAAGGAACTCCATTTTTACGAAGTCAAACGGAACAGGAAACGATTTGATCCGTCGGCACTTGAACACAAAGTCCAAGCGTTTTTCCAGAAAAATCCCGGGAAAAAGGGATTCTCCCTTAAATATGGTGCACTCTCCCTCTCCGATCTTGTCTAGGGTACCTGACGTCGCCAGGCAAGCGTAGCGCAGCCTCCGGAATCAAGCAAACCCACGCTAGCCCTGAAGGGTGACAGAAGGCGGCATGACGTGTTGCCGTGCGACGTTCTGCCGCCCCTTCAGGGCTTGACGGATATTGCTTGTATCGCCGGGGGTTACGCTTCGCTCACCCCCGTCTGTATAGTTGTGCCCTTTCAGGGCAAAACGGTCACGACAAGTGTACCCCTACCCGTTCGATAGCATTCGACCGCAATCGATGGCAATCGACAGCTACCGATGACACGCGACAAACGACACGCGACATGCCGCATTGGACTGACGAGACAGACGGACTTTCTTTCATTCGTCATTCGTCACTCGTCATTCGTCATTGGCGGCTCAGCCGCCCCCATTCTTCATTCTTATCTTTTCATTCTTCATTGCCGCCTCCAGCGGCTCGCTTCTCAGCTGGCGCGAAGCGCCCGTCTCTTTCCCCGCTTTTCTTTTGCGGGGTGTTATGCTATACTTGCGTTTATGAATGACCACACACAGAAAACCGTATTGGTGACGGGCGGTGCAAAGCGGATCGGTGCGGCTATCGTTCGGGCGCTTGCGTTGGACGGATGGCGCGTACTGGTTCACAGTTGGCATTCCTTTCCGGATGCCGTTCGTTTGTGCGAAAGCCTTCCGAAAGGAAGTGCCGTCGCCTTACCGCCGCATTCTCTCAGCAGTGCGGCCGACGCGGAGTGTTTCTTCTTCTCCCTTACCGAACCGCTAGACGCTATCGTGAACAATGCGGCGTCGTTTTCCCGCGGACCGCTAGCGGATGCCGATGCCTCCGACTTTGAATCGATGTGGCGGTGCAACGCGCTCGTCCCGATCCAGCTTACGCTTCTGTTGAATTGCGACTTGACGAAAAGACAGTCACAGGGATGTGTGGTCAATCTCTTGGACCAGCGGATTCAGCGACCGCGCGGCGGCGACACGCCGTACGCCCTTTCCAAGCAAACGCTGGCGGATTTCACCGAATCCGCCGCACGCGAACTCGCCCCTACGCTCCGCGTCAATGCGGTGGCACCGGGCGCAATCCTGCCGCCCGAAGCGGCGCACGAGCCGGCTGGAGGAAATCCGCTGGGCAGAAAGACAACATCTGAAGAGGTCGCGGAGTGCGTCCGTTTTCTGTTGGATGCCCCGTTCCTGACCGGACAGATTCTCTTTGCCGACAGCGGGCAACATCTGATTGGATAGCGGAGGATGGAATGGATCGAGAGGAGAAGGACAAAATGGAAAAACGGAAAACGGCGGTTGTCATCGGTGGAAGCCGAGGAATCGGGAGAGCCGTTGCCCTGCGCTTGGCGAAATCGGGATTTGACCTGTTGCTGACGTATCAAGGAAACCACGAAGCGGCGTCGGCAACAAAACGGGAGATTGAGGAACTGGGACGAACCTGCCGGACGGTGGCGTTCAACATCGCCAAGTATGACGAGGCACAGCAGGTTTTCCTTCCTGAACTGGAAACCCTCGATTCGATTGACGCTTGCGTTTTCAATGCGGGAATCTGCCGCGACAATGTTTTTGCACTCCTTCCTCCAGAGGATTGGCACGATGTGATTGACACCAACCTGAACGGTTTTTATCACACGGTACAACCGGTTGTCTTCCGCATGATTCAGCAGAGACGCGGACGGATTGTGGCAATCACCTCTATTTCGGGGGATGTCGGACAGGCGGGACAGGTGAACTATTCTGCCTCCAAAGCAGGACTGGCCGGGGCGGTGCGCGCATTGGCGCGGGAAGTCGGTCCGCGCGGCATCTTTGTCAACGCCGTCTCACCCGGCGTGATCGATACGGAGATGACGAAAGACCTGCCGAAGGAGCAGATTCTCCCCC
Source organism: Kiritimatiellia bacterium (assembly GCA_017544725.1). Taxonomy (GTDB): domain Bacteria; phylum Verrucomicrobiota; class Kiritimatiellia; order RFP12; family UBA1067; genus RGIG8368. The sequence goes on along the minus strand of JAFYDR010000265.1, from coordinate 31,282 downwards.
TGATCCCAGTGCGCCGCTACGGAACGGCGGAGGAAGTTGCCGCCGTGGTTGATTTTCTTTGCTCGGAACCGGCGATGTACATTCAGGGGCAGACGATACGGGTGAACGGAGGAATGGCGGAATGAAGCGGGTTGTGATTACCGGCGTCGGGGCGGTCTCGCCTTTCGGACACGGCGCGGAAATTTTACGGACGTCAGCGGCAGAGGGTAAAACGGCTGTGCGTGTCCTGTCAGATTGGGGAGAGACGCACGGACTGATGACGCGACTCGGGGCGCCTGTCCAGGAACTGCGCGAACGGACCATTCCGCGTGATCTTCGCCGCTCGATGGGTAGGATGGGAATCTTCTCTGTTCAGGCGAGCCAAGAGGCGGTTTCCGACGCAGGCGGGATCGACCAGTTCGAGAAAGGGAGATTGGGATGTGCGGTCGGTTCGACCATCGGTAGCACGGTAAGTCTCTCCGAGCTTTTCCAGAGCTTTTTTCAGCATGAGGATCACGACATCTCACACCTGACTCCTACTAAGTTTTTCCATTGCATCTCCAACTCGGCGGCGATGAACGTGGCGAACGCGCTAGGGTTGACCGGATGCGTCCAGTCCACCTGTGGAGCCTGCGCCTCTTCCATTCTGGCGCTCGGTTTCGGATTCGACCAAATTCGATTAGGGCGGCAGGACGCTGTGCTATGCGGTGGCGCGGAGGAGTTGTCCCCCGTAGCGGTCGGGATGTTCGACGTGCTCTTTGCCACATCTACCCATTTCAACGATCAGCCGGAGTGTTCCCCGCGACCGTTCGACGCGCAGCGTGACGGTCTCGTCTGCGGCGAAGGAGCAGGGATTCTGTTGTTGGAGTCCTACGAACATGCACGCGCTCGCGGCGCAAAAATCTATGCCGAAGTACTGGGCTTCGCCAACGCCGCGAATGGAACGCATATCAGCCAGCTCAATCCCGACGCGCTGGAAAAGACAATCCGCGAGGCGTTGGCGGAAGCGGATGTCGATCCCGCCGAGATCGACTACGTGAATGCGCACGCGACCGGTACCAAGGCAGGCGACAGCAGCGAGGCGGAAGCCCTGCGCCGCGTCTTTGCCGACCGCGTTCCGGTCAGTTCTTTGAAGGGTTACCTCGGACATACGCTCGGAGCGTCGGGTGGACTGGAGTTGATTCTCACGCTGGAGATGATGCGGACCGGATCCCTGTTGCCGACGCGCAATCTGGAACACGTGGGCGACGACTGCGCCGGACTGCACCACCTGCAACAGACCGAAACCAAGACGGTTCGTACCATCTTGAAAAACAGTTTCGGGTTCGGTGGCGTCAACACCGCCCTCGTTATCCGGGCAGGCGGTTGTTAGGTCTTTTCCTGCGCCCCCGCAAGGGGGACGCAGGCAGGTTGAGAGCAGCTATCCCCGTTTTCAGCCGCAAGGGGGGACGCAGGCAGGTTGGGAGCAGCTATCCCCGTTTTACTTTTCATTCTTCGCTACCGCCTTCGGTGGCCCGTCGCGCAACAAAGCTGAATTTCGGGCTTGCGTAAAGAGCGGAAAAAATGCAAACTAAAGTTTGTCTGCAACATGGTTGTTGCGGATAGAAAACGAGGAGGTTGTTCGTATGGATCAGGAAAAACAGGGTGCTGGTTGGTTGGCGTTGTTGCCGATTTTGTTTGGCTTTTTCGTGATGGGGTTTTCCGACATTATCGGAACGGTGATGAATCAGGTGAAGACGGAATGCGGGCTCTCCGACATCGTGGCGGGATTTCTCCCTTCCATGATTTTCATTTGGTTCTTTCTGATCTCCATCCCCACCGGCATTCTTTGCGGTAAGGTGGGACGGAAGAACGCGGTGATGGTGAGTTTGGCGGTAACGGTCTTTGCCATGTTCCTCTCCCTCATCGGCGGTCCTGGACGCGTTTGGGTTTACTTCGTCTCATTCGCACTATTGGGAATCGGCAACACGATTATCCAGGCGGCTCTGCCCGCGTTGATGAGTAACGTGGTACCGCAAGATCAGTTGACCAGTCGCATCTCCCTCGGACAGTTCGTCAAAGCGATTTGCGCCGCACTTACGCCGGTCTTCGTTTACCTCACCGCTACGGCAATGGGCAACTGGAAGATGCTCTTCCCGCTGTATGGTGTCATCACCTTGATTGCGGCCGTCTGGCTCTGGCTCACGCCCGTCCGGCGCGAGGAGGCAAGTGCCTCGAATGTCACCTTCGGCAGTTGCCTCTCCCTTCTCGGTAATCCCTACATTCTTGCGATGACGCTGGGTATTTTCTTCTCCGTCGGAGCTGACGTCGGTTTCGGTTACACGGTTCCGGACTACCTGAAGAACATGAAGGTGGATGCGAATGTGGCGGGAATGGGGCCCTCGATCTACTTCATCGCGAAAACGACCGGTGCGTTCATCGGCGCGATCCTGTTCGCCAAAGTCGCGCCCGCGAAGTGTTTCCCCTGGTCGGTCGTGCTGGCGATTCTCGGCACGGTGGCAATGTTCTTCGTGCAGACGCCCGTCCCCTTCCTCTGCTGCGTCTTCGCGGCTTCGCTCGGTCTCGCCAACACCTTCGGGATGGCGATGGGATTGGCGATCAACCGGATGCCGGAAAAGACCAATGAAATTTCCAGTTTGATGGTTATGGCCATCGTCGGTGGCGCGGTCGTCACGCCGATTCTTGGTTGGATGCAGAGCCGTAACGGCGTAAACGGATTGACTTGGGTCTTGCTGGCTTGCGAAGCCTACTTGCTGGTTCTCGGTCTCTTCGCAGCGATGCAGAAAAAAGGAGCTTCGAAATGAACAATCAGGAAATCGAAACCAAACTGAAAGAGATGATCGTGGAGCGCCTGTTCCTCAAGGTGCCCGCCGCCGAGTTGCAGACAGACGCCTCGCTGATTGACGTGTACGGCGTGGATTCCGTCTGCCTGCTGGAACTGGTTGTGGGACTGGAGGAAGCGTTCGGCATCCAGATCGAGGATTCGGATTTCGATGTCCGCAACTTCGTCTCCGTCGCCGCCCTTCGCGATTTCGTGAAAGCGCGGCTGTAACGCGGCGTGACGACGCCCACCGCACAAGTAAAGGGTTTGTGACGCGGGGTCGATGGAGACAATGGGGACAAGTGTTTAGCCGCCTTCATTCTTCGTTTCCATCTTTTCATTATCGCCTTTGGCGGCTTGCTTCTCAGCCTCTCAGCTTCCCCGCTTCTCAGCTGGCGTGGCGGCTTTGCCACGCACTACTGCCTACTACCTTCTTCTCAGCTTCTCAGCTGGCGTCGTCAGCCGCAGCGGCGAGGATCGCGGCGGCGAGACCGTCGATATCGGCTTGCGTGTGCGCAGCGGAGATGAACCCGACCTCGAACTGGGATGGCGGCAGATAGTATCCTGCATCCAACACCGCATGGAAGATGCGGGCGTATTCCGCCACGTCGCACGTACGCACATCTTCTAGATTCCGCATCGCCTTTTCCGAGCAGAAGAGCGTGAAGACGCCTTTGAAGTTGACGAGTCGAATCGGAAACCCTTTCTCTTTCGCCGTATCGTTGACGGTCTTCGCGAGCCGGTTCCCCAGTTCCTCCATCCGTCCGTAGGGATAATCCCGCTCCAACACATCCAGCGTTTTCAGTCCTGCCGCCACCGCCAGCGGATTGCCGGAAAGCGTCCCCGCCTGATAGATGCCGCCCTGCGGAGCGAGCTGATCCATGAAGACTGCATAACCACCGACGGCGGCAAGCGGGAGTCCGCCACCGATCACCTTGCCCAGCGTGAAGAGATCGGGTTGTACACCAGCCATCTTCGCATAGGTCGATAGATGGAACCGGAACCCGTTGATCACTTCGTCGAAGATCAGGATGGCACCGCACCGATCCGCCTCGTGTCGGAGTTTGGAAAGGAACGCGGGATCGGGACAGACCAGTCCCATGTTCGCCGCAATCGGTTCCACAATGATCGCCGCGATCTCATGCCCTTTCTGTTCGATAATTTCCTTCACCGCATCGATGTTGTTGTACGGCGCGACGTAGGTGTCGCTGGCTACGCGGTGTGAAACGCCCAATGAGGAAAGTCTGCCGCCCGTCAGCAGTCCGCTACCCGCAGAGACGAGCATACTGTCGCTGTGTCCGTGGTAACAGCCGTCGAACTTGATGATGCCCTTCCGTCCCGTCACGCCACGAGCGATGCGGATCGCGGTCATCACCGCCTCCGTCCCAGAATTGACAAGCCGGACTCGTTCGAGTCCCGGCACGAGGGCACAGAGGCGTTCCGCGAAATCGACCTCGATTGCCGTGTTGATGCCGAAAGTCGTTCCCCTTCCCGCCTGTGCGCAGATCGCTTCCGTCACTTCCGGGTGCGCGTGCCCCAGAATCATCGCGCCCCACGAACAGCAGAAGTCCACCAGTTCGCGCGCGTCGCAGGTTGTGATTTTTTGTGCTTTGCCAGAGGTTACATAGAGCGGCGTGCCACCGACGCCGTTGAATGCTCGGACTGGACTGTTCACCCCGCCGGGGATGACCCGGCATGCCCGTTCAAACAACTCCTCGTGCGTCATTCTATCATTCCCTCACGATTTTCGCTTTGGCCTTCAGTTCCTCGACATACGCGGTCATGATCTCGCCGCGACGCTCGTGGCGGAGGAAGTCCCGAATCTGTTCGCGCACCTCGTCAAAACTCGGCTCGCTCTCCTCCTTGTGATCCATCTTCTTGATGATGTGGTATCCGAACTGGGTCTCTACGATGTCGCTGACTTCGCCGTCCTTCATCTCGAAGGCGACCTTGTCGAACTCCGGCACCATCATGCCGCGACTGAACCATCCGAGGCTGCCGCCTTCGCTGGCGCTCGGACACATCGAGTGAATCTGCGCCTCGTCGGAGAAATCGGCGCCACCGTCCACGATACGTGCGCGGATCGCTTCAATCTTCGCTCTCGCCTGATCCTTCGAGGTCTGCGTCTCGCCGTCCGGCGTGATGAGAATGTGTTGCGCGAGCACCTGTTCGCCCTTGACGTACTCGCCGCGATGCGCCTTGAAATGCGCCTCGATTTCGGCCTCGGTCGGATCGGCTGCGGTTTCCGTGATCTTCGCGATCAGTTTCTCGACCCGCTTGCCGCGCTTGAGCTGTTCACGGAAATCCGCAAGCGAGGTTTTCCGCTCCGCCAGCGCGCGGTCAAACTTCTCCTGCCCGCCAAGTTGTTCGGTGATCTCCTCGATCTGCTCGTCGATCTCCGATTCAGGAATCGGGAACTGCAACTTCTGCGCTTCGCCCATCAGGAGGATTTCGCCGATCGCCTGTTCCGTCGCCGATTTCACAAGTTCGGGAAGCTGGGCGCGAATCTGATCCTCCGCCATCCCGTGCGAGGCGTGGAAGCGGATCAGGCGCTGAACGTTAAACTGGATCATCTCCTGCGAGACAGGCTCGCCGTTGACCGTGATTTTCTGCATAGGTTATCCTGTTGTTGGAAACTTACTTCGCGTCCGGAATGAAGAGAACCTGACCCACCCGGACATTGTAGGGAGGCTTCAAATTGTTCGCCTTGATGATCGACTGCATCGACACGCCGTAACCCCGTGCGATTTCAGTGAGGGTCTGCCCACGCTCGACCTTGTGCTCGTATCCAGAGCCACGCGCGGCGGCAGCTTGCGTTGCGGTGGACGATGCGCCTCGCGGCGCGGGCTGACGGGCTGCCGCCTCCTGCTGTTTCGCCATCTTGTCAATGCGGCTGGCGAGGTCGTCGGCGATCTGTTTCCGCATGGTCGCGTTCTCCGCACGCGTCTGCTGCAAGTCGCGACGCAACGCCGCGATGTCGGCGTCCGTGGCGGCGGATCTCGTTTGCGCGACGGTTGCCATGCGGCTCTCCAATTGCGCGATCTTGTTGCGCAACTGGGTATTCTCGCGCCGCATCTCGTCTAGCTGCGAATTCATCCGCTGCACTTCCCCCATCAACTGGTCTTGCGTGCTCTGGAGTTTCATCACCTCCAGACTCGTCCGCTGCGGTTGCTTCTGGAACGGCGAATTCTCGAACATCGGGCTTTCGCATCCGGTCAACACGGCGAGAAACGCCCCGCACACCAATATTTCGACTCTCTTTCGCATCACTTCCCCTTCATTCACACGGTAAGAAATAGAAAATCATCCAGATTACAGACAACACAGCTACGCCCAGCAGGAACATCCGCCTCCGACGCTCCACCACATCGTCCGCCGTCGTTCGCCGCGTCTGGCGCAACCCGCCCGCGAAGATGTAGCGGAAGAGCCTGTGGCGCGGATGCGTCAACTCATCCTCATCCATACGATCAAATTGAAACTCCATCTGCGAGGAATCTCGCTCGTTCTTCACGAACACGTCGTTCGCGCCTGGATATGGATGCTTCTTCATGGGATGACAATGATCTGCCCGGCACGAATCCGTCCGTCCGGATCAATGTTCGTGCGGTTGGCGTCACGAATCTTTTTCCACTGTGTCGTCGTACCGTAAAACTTCTCCGCCACGCGATAGAGCGTATCGCCTGGCTGCACCACATACGTCTTCATCTCGCCGCCCTTACGGGATGCCCCAGGACGCTTTCCCGTTTTGAAGAACGAGAAGAAATCTTCCTTGTCCTCTCCCTTGCCCGAATCCTTCTCGGTCATGTCCGAGAGCAACGGTTCGGGACTCTCCTCGGTCTTCGGCGCGGGCTTCCCCGTTTCCTGCTTACGCGCGTTCCCGGTTGCGGCGGAAAGTGCCTCCGCCTCCGCGCGCAACCGCTTCAGCTCGGCGGCAGAGAGGCTCGCATCCGGTGTCGCGGCAGTTTCTTTCTTGTAGGTGGAGGGTTTGCGGACGGGTTTGGAGGCCGTTGTCGGTTCCTTGGCGGGGAGCGGTTTCTTCCTCTCTTCCTTCGCCACGACCGGCGCCTGCCGCATCTTATCGACAATCTTGCGCAACCGCGCATTCTCGTCCGTCAAGACCTTCAGTTCCTCTTGAGTCTTTGCCATCTCTTCCTGAAGAGTGTTTTTCTCACTGACCAGCGTCGTGATCTTCCGGTTCAGTTCCTCCACCTCTTTCAGCAGATGCGCTTGCGAAATCCCCTCCACGGAATCCCCGACCTTTTTCAGAATCTGGGGTGCCAACAGTTGTTCGGCCATGCGGACACGGTCTCTCGCTACCGTGGATTTTTCCGTCTGCGGACGCATTTCCAGATACCGGTTGTAATGGTAAATCGCACCGACGTAATCCTGCGCGTAATCATGCAGCCACGTGGCCAACTGGAGGTGCGCAGAAAAGTTCTTCGGCTCCTCCAGCAAGACACGCTTCATCAGGACGATGGCTTCGTCCAAATCGCCCGACTGCTCTGCGGCGCGAGCGCGCCGAAAGAGCGAAGATGCGCGTTCCGACCTCTCCTCTTCCAAAATCCGATCGCCGCGTTCGCAACCGGACAGGCAGGAAATCAGGACTGCGCCAACTATGTAAAGCAATACTCGAACCATCTCATACCTAGTTTCAGGGGTGAAAAAGCACATCTAGTGTACAAAATTTTTGTTGTGACTGTCCAGCAAAGAAAATGACGAATGAAAGGGGCGGGCGGCGAAGCCGCCACGTCAGCTAGCTGAGAAGCGGGGAAACAGAGAAGCAAGCCGCCGAAGGCGGCAAGACCGCCAATGACGAATGACGAGTGACGAATGAAGGAGATCCGCCAGTCTTGCCAGTCAAACGCAAAATGTCGCGTGTTGCACACATCTATGGAACCAAATCTCAAAACCGCTGAAAGCTGAAAGGGCGTATCTGCGTGATTCACCCATTCCATACGCACGAGAGGATTTTGTAAACAACCAGAACAACTTGAAGACAACATTTGAAAGAGGTGCGCGGACCAACCTGTCCGCGCATCGCTTCTCCTTTGCTTGTGACTTGCCGCTATGGAGAGCCGCCGTGTGCTATGCGGGCGAGTTAGCCCGCGTTCTAAAGACAAGTTGTTTTCTAAGCCGTTTCTGTTGTTTTCATTTTCATAAGATGACGGTGAAATACGCAGATGCGCCCAAGCTGAAAGCTACGAAAGCTCCAAGCTTGTCAGCGGGGTTGGTTTTTGTTATCCTACTTTCCTTCGAAAGGAGTTTTCACTATGGCTTTGAATATCGTGAATGAAATCGATGGCGCCGTTGCCATCCGTCGTGTGCTGATCAGCGTGTCCGACAAGACCGGGCTGGACAAGTTTGTTCCCGCGTTGGTGAAGGCTTGCCCGAAAGTGACGATCTATTCGACCGGCGGCACCTACACCGCGATCGCGAACATTCTCGGAGAGAAGGCCGCGAAGAAGCATTTGGTGGCGGTTTCGGACTACACCGGACAACCGGAGATGCAGGGTGGTCTCGTGAAGACGCTGGACTTCAAGATCTACCTCGGTCTTTTGTCGGAGACGTACAACGCCGCCCACAAGAAAGACCTCGCCCGCATCGGTGCGAAGCCGATCGATATGGTGGTGGTCAACCTCTACCCCTTCCGGGAGACGGTGGCGCAGGATGGCGTGACGCCGGAGATGGCGCGCACTAACATCGACATCGGCGGTCCCTGCATGGTTCGCGCCTCGGCGAAGAACTATCTGCGCGTCTGTTCCGTCACCGATCCGCGGGACTACAAGAAGCTGGTCAAGGAGCTGGAGGAGGCGAACGGCACGATCTCGCTGAAGACCCGTCTCTACCTGATGAAAAAAGCATTCATGCATACGGCTCTCTATGATGCGGCGATCGCAGCATATTTCTCAGAGCAAGTCACGTACGCAAAGCTGGTAAAGACCTACCCAACAATCCATGATTGATCTACACGTCCATTCTGTTTATTCCGATGGAACGGATACGCCCGCCGAGCTGGTTCGCTCGGCGGTCGAATCCGGCGTCACGGGACTTGCTCTCACCGATCACGACACGACCGACGGTGTGGGTGAGTTTCTGAACGCGTGTCGCGCGGCGGCGATTACCGGAATTTCCGGTATCGAGTTGAGTTGCGACTCCCTCGGTAGCGACGAAGAGCTGCACATTCTTGGATACGGACTCGATCCTACGCATCCGTTGGTAGTGAAGGCCGCGAACTGGGCGAAAGAGAAACGTGAAGAACGCAACCGCCGAATCGTGGCGAAGTTGAACGAACTAGGATTCCCGCTGACTTGGGAGGAAGTTTTGGAGCAGACCGAGACTGGCGTTGTCGGCCGTCCCCACATCGCGAGCGCGTTGCTGGCACGGAAGGTCGTCACGGACATCAAACAGGCCTTTTCGCTCTATCTCGCCAAGGGAAAGCTTGCCTATCAGGAACGGGAATACATGGCACCGCAGGAGGGAATCGAGATGATCCACGCGGCGGGCGGTGTTGCGGTGATCGCCCATCCCTTCCTGTGGCTCAAGGATTCACACGAACTGGAGTCAGGGCTTCGCAAGCTCAAAGCAATGGGAGCGGACGGAGTGGAGGTTCGGTACTCGGCGCATACATCCGAACAGATGATGGAGTTGCTACGGATGGCGGGAGAGATCGGATTCTTCCCGACCGGTGGGTCGGATTATCACGGTACGAGAAAGAAGGATATCAAAATCGGGTGCGGGTTCGGTTCGCTCTGCGTACCGGACGATTACCTGAACGCGATCTTTCGCGGTGTGCGTGCGACGGAGAATCCGTTTGTCGTGTTGGGCCAGCAGGTGAAGGTGTAAGACAATGGCGAAAAGCGTGACAGAACAGTTGGTGGAGTTGATCCACCGAAATACGAGTGACCTGCCCGAAGACGTGGAAGCCGCGTTGTCGGCAGCCGCAGACGGCGCGTCATCCGATTCGGAATCGCTGCTTCTGCACGCGCTGTTGGAGAATGCGGCGTTGGCGCGACAACAAGGTACGCCCCTCTGCCAGGACACGGGATGGCTCTCGTTCTTCTGGACAATCCCGCCCGGAACGAACGCATCCTCGTTGCGTGCCGCGACGGAAGAGGCGGTCGCCATCGCAACGGCGAACGGCTGGTTGCGCCGCAACACGATTGACGCGCTCACCGGCGCATCCACCGACACCAATGCGGTTCCGGGCGTGGTGCCGGTCTGTCACTTCGAAACAGATTCCGCCGCTGACGGAATCACCGTCTCGCTTTTGCAGAAGGGCGGCGGTAGCGAGAATATGTCTCGGCAATTCAGTCTGCCCGATGCCTCGCTCGGTGCGGGACGCGATTTGGACGGCATTCGCAAGTGCATCCTAAAGGCGGTCTGCGATGCGCAGGGGTACGGATGTGCACCGGGCGTGTTGGGCGTGTGCGTCGGTGGCGATCGCGCCGAAGGGTACCTTGTCGCCAAAGAACAGTTGTTGCGTCCACTGACGGATCGTTCCTCCGTAGCAGAACTGGCCGCGCTGGAGGAACGTGTGACGGTAGAGGCGAATTCGTTGGGAATTGGACCGATGGGATTGGGCGGCAAGACCACCGTGTTGGGAATCAAGATTGCCGCACGTCCCCGGTTGCCTGCCTCATTCTTCGTAACTGTCGCCTATTGTTGCTGGGCCTGTCGGCGACACACCATGAGGATTCTGCCGTGAAAGAGCTGACCTATCCATTTTCCGAGAGCGCTGTGCGCGAATTGCGTGCGGGCGATGCCGTGCGGATCAGCGGGCGCGTCTGCACGGGTCGTGACCGCTTCCACAAGTTTCTCGCAGACGGTGGCAACTGCCCCGTTGATTTGCGGGACGGGGCGCTCTTCCACTGCGGGCCGGTTGCGGTTCCGGCAGAGAACGATGCGGGGTGGCGGATTGTGGCGGCAGGTCCGACCACATCGATTCGCGAGGAACCATACGAGGCGGGCGTGATTGCCCAGCTCGGTTTGCGCGTGATTATCGGCAAAGGCGGCATGGGTGCGGCGACGGTGACAGCTTGCCGTGAACACGGATGCGTCTATCTGCAAGCGGTCGGCGGAGCTGCGGCACTCATCGCGCAACGGGTTCGTCGTGTGGCTGGCGTACATTTCCTCAAAGAGTTCGGCATGACGGAAGCCTGTTGGGAATTGGATTTAGACGGATTGGAGGCGGTGGTCGGCATCGACACGTATGGACGCGACCTCTTTGCGGGGGTTCGCGATGAGTCGTATGGTCGTCTGGCCGCTTTGACGGGTACGGAAAAATAAAACGGAGGAAAAGAGAAGAAAATGAGAATTGTATTCATGGGTTCATCGGAGGCGTCATCCCGGACATTGGGTTATATTTTGCGCTTCCCCGAATTTCAGGTGGTGGGTGTGGTGACGCAGCCGGACCGCCCTTGCGGTCGGCGGCAAAAGTTCATGCCCTGTCCCTGCAAGGCGTTCGCGATGGAACGCCGGCTGAAGCCGATCATCACGCCAGAAAAGGTCAATGCGCCGGAGGTTCTGGACCAAATTCGCGCTTTGAAACCGGATGTGATCGTGGTCGTGGCGTTCGGACAGTTCTTGGGCAAGACACTGTTGGAGATTCCGCCGCTCGGATGCATCAATGGACACTTCTCCATGCTACCGAAGTATCGAGGTGCCTCGCCCGTGCAGAGCGCGATCGCGGCGGGTGAACGTGAAACGGGCGTGACCATCATGCAGATGGGGCTGAAGATGGACGAAGGCGATATCCTGCTACAACGCATCGAGCCGATTTGTTGCGATGATACAGGGGCGGCACTGATGGATCGTCTGGCGTTCCTGAGCGCGACCCTGATGGTGCAGGTGCTGAACCAAATGCGGAACGGTCCGCTGCTCCACATCCCGCAGAATCCCTCGCTCGCGACCTACGCGCCGAAGATACAGAAAAACGACGGTTTGCTGGATTGGACGCTCCCTGCCGTTGCGTTGGATTGCCGGATTCGCGCGTTCAACAACTGGCCGGGCGCGTTTACCTATATGCCGATTCGCCATGCCAAGGGAAAGCAGCTACTGGGCAAGCGAATCCGCGTAAAGATTCTGAAGGTCAATGTGATCCATGACGAGGCGCAGTGGCCCGAAAATTACGACTCTTACGAGCCAGGAACCGTCTGCGGTTTCTCGAAGTCCGGAATGCCGCTCGTGCGTACGACCGGCCGTCCAATGGAGCTGGCGCTGTTGCAGCCCGACGGTGGAAAGGTGATGGACGGGAAGTCCTTCCTAAACGGACATCCGCTTTTGGAAGGAGATAAGTTCTATTCCGCGCCGGACGACACAACGCCCGTGCCGACAGAAGAAGACACGGAATAACCGTGGAAGTAATTTCAAAACCACGGAGGTTGAAAAAAGATGGTCAGGAGGTTTTGCAATTGCCCCCGTGGAGGGTGTTCACCAATGCCAAAGGATACAACTGTTCAAAGGGGCGCGCTTGCCGCCCCACTTTTCAGCTTTTCAGCCTCTCAGCTTCTCAGCTGGCGGCTCTGCCGCCTTGCCGCCGTCTTGTGCGTGATCGGTTCATCGTTGCAACTTCTTGCCGCGCCGAGTTTCCGTGCGGATCGGCCGTACCCCGCGCTGGGATTGAAGATGCGTGTCTTGGGTACGTCGGAACCTGCGCCGCTACCGCCGCCGCAGGTCTATACCTGCACTATACACCGTAGCGACGGCACGGAATCCAAACTCGACCTGCTCTCGCCCGGTGAACTGTGGATCGCCTCGCAGTGCGTGGGACGCTGGGTCGATAAATCGGGAAACGAGCTGTTGATCGGCAAGCCCACGGCGTTGCCGCTTCCAGACGGGATCGGCACTGAGGTGAACTTCGGTAACGGATCGCGGAGACTGGTTTCACGAGAAGAGTTCACGGAGGAATTGGAAAAGGCAGAGAAGAAATTCGGTGAGACGATCAATGGCGACGAGATCGGAACGGAGTGGATCGCCGCGTTTACCGGGGACAAGGTGTCGCAACTTGAAAAGCTGAAGACCTCGTTCAACCTCGCGTACGCCGCGTTCGTGCCAGTGGAAAACCGGAATACTCTGATTTGGCTTTTCCGTACCAAGGCACGTGGCAATACAAAGGATCCGGTCTTCTGCGCGGTCGTGAAGATTGCGGACGGAACGGCCGCTTCGAAAGTCCGCAAGGATTTCGAGACCCAGTTTCTCGCACATGTCTCCTCTCTCTACAGCACGGGCGGGCCCGGCGCAAAGATGGGACAGAATGTCTTCGGCGCGAAACAGACCGAGCAGACGGACTCCTCTCCCGCACGAGATGCCGCACTGGCCAGCATCGAGAACATGAAGGGATGGTGGCACGCCGACGCGAAGGGATACGTCATTCTCTCCGACCTTCGTTCCAAGGACGGCAAGAGTCTGGTGCGTTGGATGCAGCAGAACATGCCCGCATTTCACCAGAAACTAGAGGAGCTGGTGCCGCCCGCCGGGGAGAAGCGAGACCTCAACATCGTGCGGATCTTCGAGGATCGTGACGCCTACAAGCGTTACCTCTCCGGTGAAATCGAATGGTCGATCGGTTGCTGGGTTCCCATGCGCCGCGAGTTGGTGATCAACTGGATGGGCGACAAGGGGAAGGCGCAGGAGACGCTTTCGATCATTCGGCACGAAGGAACGCACCAGTACCTGTTCTATGCCTTGCAACAGAGTGACCTTTCCCTGTGGTACAACGAAGGTCACGCCTGTTTCATGGAATGCGCCAGTATCGATAATCGTGGTAAAGCCACCTTCCGTCCGAAAGAGAGTTCGCGCTACGCCTACCTGAAGCGGCATCTCGACGAGGCGACCTCGAAACTCGACCGATGCATCTTTTCAGACCGTTCCGCATTCTACGGCGGTACCGACCAAAGCCGTTCGCTGAATTACGCGACGGCGTGGGGACTCATCTGGTACCTGCGGATGGGGCTACCCAAAAACTCCCCATATTCCTCCCTTCTCGATACTTACCGCGACAACGTGTTGAAGACCAAGGACGGCGCGGCGGCAACTCGAGCCGCTTTCGCCGATGTCTCCATGCCCGAACTCAAGGAAGCCTTCAAATCCTACTGGCTTCGACATTAGCCGGGCGGGCGCTTCGCGCCAGCTGAAAAGCGGGGACGCTGAGCGGCTAATGCCGCCTATGACGAATGACGAGATACGAATGACGAATGAAGCGATGGAGGAGATAAAAGCTGGGGGTTGGTTGTCCCGTTCGTCTCGTCTGTCCTGTTTGTCCCATTTGTCCTGTTCGTCCTGTCCGTCCCGTTTGTCCTGTTTGTCCCCATTTTTCGCCGTCCGTCCCGTTCCTCCTTGCACGGCCGCATCTTGGGTTTTGCGCGGGTGCGCGTCTGCGCACCCCATTCCTTCGGTGTCTCACCGCGCCAAAACGGCGGGTGAAAAAAATATCGGTTTAGTTCGTTCCGCGCTTGATTATGTCTCGGAAAGAGTATATACTATTTTCTTCTTTGTTTGTGATTCACTATCAAAAAACACAGATTTGGAGAACTAGAGAATGAGCAGAGATGATTTGTGGAAATGGTTAGTATTGGCTTTTCTGACCATCTTTTCCTTGTATGTCGTGTGTCCGCCGACGGCGACCATGAAACCGGTCGATCCGAATGATCCGAGCAAGGGCGAGGTTGTCGCCACGCCCGGCAAGATCCGCCTTGGTCTGGATCTTTCCGGCGGTACGAGCTTCACCGTCGCGATTGACCAGGATAAGCTTCGCGAGAACATCAAGATCGCGAACACCAACAAAGCGGAGATGACGGATGGCGAGATCGAGAAAGAAATGAACCGCCGTCTGCAGGGTGCGGACGACCGCATGATCGAAATCATCCGTAACCGTATCGACAGTCTCGGCGTGAACGAGCCGGTCATTCAGGCTGGTAAGGATCACCGTGTGACGATTCAGCTGCCGGGTATCTCCGCGAAGGCGCGCGAGGCCGCTGAAAAGAGCATCAAGTCTGCCGCGTTCTTGGAGTTCAAGCTCGTCCACCCGAAGAACAGCGAGTTGGTGAACAGTATCTTCTCCTCCGGGCGCATTCCGGAAGGTTTCGCGCTCGCTCCGTCGGGCCGCGCGTTCGTTCCGACCACCTACGAGCAGCTGAAGAAGAATGATCCGAACTACCTGTCCCGCCTTTCCCTCTTCGCGGTGGATCAGCCCAGCTACCAGTTCATGCTGGAACGCAATGTGAAGGACAACGAGGTCACCTACGCCCCGTACTTCGTGCGCCGCAAGGCGTCGATGGACGGCACCGCGCTCTCCAAGGCGGCCGTCGATATCGAGCAGATGACCGGTAAAGTCAATGTGCAGCTCGCCTTCAATTCCAAGGGTGCCGTGCAGTTCTCCGACCTTACCCGCAAAAACGTCGGGCGGCAGCTGGCAATCATCTTGGACGACACGCTTTACTCTGCGCCTGAAATCAAGACGCAGATCGACGGCGGTCAGGCCGTCATCAGCGGCAGCTTCACAATCGAGGAAGCCGCCCTGCTCCGCAACATCCTGAATGCGGGTGCGTTGCCCGCCCCCATGAAGATTTTGGAGAAGCGCTCCGTCGAATCCACGCTGGGGTCCGACGCGATCCACAGCGGCTTGATGGCCGGTATTCTCGGTCTCGTGCTGGTCATGTGCTTCATGTTCTTCTACTACCGCTACTGCGGTCTCATCGCGAACATCGCGCTGATCCTCGACATGGTGCTGTTGCCCGCCGGCTTGATCATCGCCTCGAACGTGCTGGGCATCTTCGTGCCGGATACCGGTATCGGACAGAAGGGCGGCTTGACGCTTCCCGTCATCACCATGCCCGGTATCGCCGGTATCGTGCTGACGATCGGTATGGCGGTCGATGCCAACGTGCTGATCTTCGAGCGTATGCGCGAAGAGTTCTCGCTCGGCAAGTCGCGCGGTGCGGCGATTGAGGGCGGCTACGGACGCGCCTTCCTCGCGATCTTCGACTCCAACATCACGACCATCCTGACGGCGGCGATTCTCTTCATCGTCGGCGCCGGTCCGATCCGCGGCTTCGCAATTACTCTGGCTGCTGGTATCATCATCTCGATGTTCACCGCGCTGGTTGCCACCCGCCTGATCTTCAACGCCACCGCGCGTAAAGAAAAGGTCGAGCCGTACAAGATGTTGCAGTTCCTGAAGAACCCGAAGTTCGACTTCATGAAGTACGGTATGAAGCCGCTGCTCATCTCCGTGGGTATTGCCGTGGTGACTCTCGGCATCTTCTTCGGTCGCGCGATCAACTCCCCCGCCAGCGTGATGTCGGTCGATTTCACCGGCGGCGAGGCGATGACCTTCCAGTTCGACACGGCTCACCAGACGGATATCTCGCAGGTGCGCAAGATCGCCGGCGGACTCGTCAACGACGCGACGATCCAGTACCAGATCTCCGACGTCGGCGTGAAGACCCTGTTGATCAAGACCAGCATGATGGAAACCAAGGACGGAACGCCTGTCGCGAAGGCTTTCGAGGATGCCCTGAACAAGGACAACCCGGAAGGCAAGTTCCTGCTCGCCAACGAAGAGGCGGTCGGTTCGGAAGTCGGTTCAGACCTGAAGAAAGCCGCCGTCTGGGCGACCATCTTCTCGCTGATCGGCATCCTGTTCTACATCACCATCCGGTTTGAGCTGGGCTTCGCCCTCGGCGGTGTCGTCGCCTTGGCGCACGACGCATTGCTCGTGCTCGGTCTCTACAGCTTCATCGGACTGATCTTCGGCGGACGGCAAGTCGGTCTGACGATCGTCGCCGCGTTGCTGACCATCGTCGGTTACTCCATCAACGACACGATCGTGATCTTCGACCGTATCCGCGAGGATATGCGGAAGGATCATACGACCGAGTTCAAGGCGTTGTGCAATCGTGCGATCAATTCCACGTTGAGCCGTACGTTGCTCACGACGATGACCACCTTGATCGCCTGCTTGACGCTCTTCATCTTCGGCGGTGGCGCGATCAACGACTTCGCCTTGGCGATGACCATCGGTGTCCTCGTCGGCACCTACTCCTCCGTCTTCATCGCGGCGCCTGTTATGGTCTGGTACTATAACGGCAAGCGCCCGAGCGTGAAGAAGCTGGAGAAATCGATCGGAAACAACTAACGGTTTCTTGGTCTCCTTTCACTTGCCGGTCGGCAGCCCCGCGCTACCGACCGGTTTTTTTGTATCATGCGGCAAGTGCCCCGCCCACGACACGCTACGGGAACATTCATGGGGATAACTTGGAAAACTACCACATCTCGTCACTCGTCATTCGTCACTACTTTGCGCAGCGAAGTTGTTGTTTTCATTTTCAAAAGACGACGGTGAAATACGCAGATGCGCCCCCATGCGCGACACACGAAAATTCGTGATTGACAAGCCCTTGTAGGGTGGTAAAATTATCGGCGTTTAATTTGGTTGAAGAGAATTCCTTTTTCAGGAGAATGTGCATGAAGAAACGGTTTTCGATTTTGGCTCGACGGAATGTGACGGCGTTACGTGGGGGGGCATCCCACCTCGGATTGCTCAACGGCTTGACCTTCTTGGCCGCATTGGCGGCGTTTACGTTGCCGACTCGGCTTGAGGCGGTGAACCTCGCGGATGGCTTGGGACTGGTGGATGCGTATGCGGCGTCTGGTGAATCAGCTGCCACAATGCCGTTCCGCTATCAGACTTCGATTTATTCGGGGGGTAATACGGGAACGAGCAATGTGAATATCAACCGTAGCGGCGAGAACTGCTGGGCGCCAGAAGCCATTTACCAGCAGGAACGCTATTTGGCGACATTGACGATCACGTTGCCGAATCTGGTCGCCGGTGCAAACTACGTGGTGGAGTTGCACCTGTCGGAAAACTATTTCTCGGCGAACAATGCGCGTGTCTTCAACGTCTCGATCAACGGCGCGTCGGTGGAGACGGGCGTCGATATCTATAAGATGTCCGGTGGCAAGAACAAGGCACTCTGCCGCCAGTATGCCGCCACCGCCAACAGTGAGGGGAATATCGAGATAACGATGGCGAGAACCGTTGACAACGCGCACTTGAGCGGTGTCGCGGTGTGGGGTTCGGCGAGTCCGTCGGGCGGCACCTTCTCGGTGACGATGAACGGCTCGACCGCCAACCTTTCTTTGCCCGGCTGGAAGGACACGTTGCGGTTCTACGTCCAGACGGCGAGTTCCCTCGCCGGACCGTGGACGGACGAGGGCGAATTCTACCCTTCCGTCACCTCGATCTCGATGCCGAATCGGGATACCACCTCTGATCAGTACTTTCGGCTCGTCGCCTCCAACGGCGTGGGCGTTGTGACGACAGACTTCCTGATTCCCGCTCCCGCAGCAGGCGATTTCACAGAGATCGCCACGCGCGGCGCGACGATTCCGGACAATGCGTCGGCAAACCTGCGCATCCAGAGCGTCGGTGCGGACGCGGATCCGCTCAACGCACTGGCGGCGAATGACACATCCGTGAACTTCCTCTTCCAAAATGCTTCCGCACCCTCCACGCTTCAGTTGCTCCCCGGACAATCCTTCGCGGTCAACGCGCTCGCCGTCCTCTCCGGCGCGGCGGATCTGACAATCGGCGATACAGCGGGCGTCGGCACAATCAGGTCTGCGAATGGCGGACTGCTCACACTGCGTACGGACGATGCTGCATCTCGCTTGACGATCAACGCGGCACTTCTGGACGACGGCACAGCTCCTATCATCACCAAAACCGGCGCGGGCACGGCGGTGCTGGCGACGAACGGTGCGGAAGCGGCCAGTATCGGTATCGGGGGCGGCACATTGGAACTTTCGGTCGGCGCGGGTGAAGAACAGTCCTTGCGCGGAGTCATCTCCGGTACGGGCACCTTCGCCAAGACCGGCGCTGGCGTACTGATTCTCACAAACCAGAATCCCGACATCACCGGTCCCGTGGAAGTGCGCGAAGGTACGCTGCGTTTCGGCAGGATCGGGTCGTTGTTCGCCGCCGATCCCGAATATGCGCTGGTGGTCTCCAACGGTGCGACGCTCGACGTCGCCGCGTATGGACTGACGGCGCAGGGTGTGAATCTGGGAACCCGCACGGTGTTCGTCGAGGGCGCGGGCGTCGATGGCAAGGGTGCGATCGTCAACAACGGCAACACGAGCCAGTACAACGCGCTGAAGAACGGTGCCCTCACGGGAGACGCGGTCTTCGGCGGTCTCGAAGGCGATCCGGCCACCGCCAACGTCGGGTCCCGCTGGGACTTCCGCGACGGTTCGTTCGCGATGAACGGCCACAACATCACGAAGGTCGGCTCCAACATGGTCTGCTTCACGGGCACCAAGCTGACGGAAGGCGGCACGGTGAAGATCGACGTGAACGAGGGTACCTGGTCGAGCGAGACGACCACCTCGTATTCCGGCGGCAGCGCGAACAACCTGAATATCGCGGGCGGCGCGATGTTCGACCTCTACAACCTCTCCGTACCGTTCACCTGGACGATGAACATCGCGGACGGCGGCAAGTTCTACGTACGCAACGGTGCGTTGAGCCATAACAAGATTACGGGGCCCGTCAACCTCAACGGCGGCACGGCAACGTTCAACGCTGTGGCCAATTGCTACGCAACCTTCTCCGGTCCGATCTCCGGCCCGGGACAGTTCAAACTGGCGAGCGCGGGCGGATCGCGCATTACGCTCGACAGCGGAGCGAACACCTACAGCGGCGGCACCTGGGTACAGGGCGGTGACCTCCATGTGGTCTCCAAGGGCGACCTGCCCGATTACGACGATGCCGAAAAACTTGTCATCACGAATGGTACGCTGATGGTCACCTACGCCGACGGACACTGGCTGATGGACGACCTCCAGCAGATCGTGAATCGCGGGCAGCTCAAAGGAAGCGGCTCGTATCTGTCGGTCAACACGATTTCAAACGTCCTGATCGATACCGAGTTCAATATGCCCGAAGGTTCGTTCTCCCGCTATGGAGAGGGAGAGATGCACTTCACGGCGCCGTTTTCGATGGGTAATGGTCTCGCGGATCTGCGCACCGGTTCCTTCCTCATGGACGGGGTGAAAGCAGAATTCCACGGAAAAGGTTTTGCTCTCTGGGGGGCTGACTTCACACTGGAGAACGGCGCCACGTTCCTGACGGACGCAACCGGCGGAGGATCTGCCGTGATCATCGGCAAGAACGCAAACGAAGAATCGACGTTGAACGTGCGCAACTCGACCGTGAAGACACCCGAAGAAGTGCCGTACAACACGGGAACGACCGGACTCGTCTTGGGCAATGCCGCCAACTCGCGCGGTATTTTGACGGTGGAAGGCGATTCTTCGATGGTCAGCAACAAGTACGTGGTTGGAAACGCAGCCAACTCGCACGGCGCGATCTACCAGTACGGCGGGACGATCGTCAACAGCGGTGGTGCCGCGAACGACATCCGCGTCGGCGTAAGCGGCTACGGTTACCAGGAACTGAACAGCGGTAAGCTGGTGTTCATGGGTTATTCGCAGATCGGCTATACTGCGAATTCAATCGGCATGTTCGTGCAGAAGGGTGGCGAGTTCGAGCAGAACACCGTTCACGTTGGACGTTTCGCGATCTGCCGCGGCAACGCCGCTGGCGGCGTCGGCGTCGTCTATCAGAGCGGCGGCGAATTCAACGTGCTGACCTTCGCGGAAGCCGGCGAGTCGGACAACAACCAAGGCGGCACCAGCTGCTGGACAATCGACGGCGCGACGGCGAAGGCGTACATCCGCGATTACGTCAGTCTCTGCAACCGCACGAACCATACGGCGGTTCTGAACCTGAACGAAGGTGTGATGGAGACGCCTTACATCATCTGCCGCAACGGGAAAGGCGCGGCGGACAAGCACACCGCCCACGCCTACGTCAACTTCGATGGCGGCACCTTCCGGACTCTCCGTAACGGCGATGCATTCACCACCGGTGACAAGGCCCCTGACGCAGTGACGGTCTATCCCGGCGGCGCGATCTTCGATTCCTCGAACTTCAACGCGACCGTCTCCGTCCCGCTGGTGAAGCCGGAAGGCAAGGGCGTCGCCTCTATCACGATCCCGACTTCGACGATGGAGAACGGGCGCGAGTATATCGGACCTCCGCACGTCACGATCACGGGCGGCGGCGGTGTCGGCGCGACGGCAATCGTCGAGTTCAACTCCCGGACGCGCAAGCTCGGCAACGTAATCATCACCTCTCCCGGCACGGGTTACACCTCCGCGCCGACCGTTACGGTCACCGGCGGTGGGTACACCAACGTCTTCACAGGCACGGCGACACTGGCGGACAACGCCGCGACCGGCGGTCTGACGAAGCGCGGTACCGGTACGATCACGCTGAACGCCACCAACACCTTCGGCGGAACCGTCACAGTCGAAGAGGGAATGCTGAAGTTGCAGAAGGCAGATGCCTTCCCGAAAGACAACACCCTCGCATTGAATGGCGGCATCTTCGCGGTTGCCCCTGGCATGAGTGTTACGGTCGGCGTCGTGAACGCCACCTCCGGCATCCTTTCGGGATGCGAGCTGACGTGCGGCAGCTTCAACAAGACCGGCGAAGGCACGGTTTCGATTGACGCGCCCGCCTCGATCCGTTCCGCTTCCGGCATCACGGTTTCCGGCGGCACACTCTCCCTCCCCGCAGGGGCACAGCCTGGACTGCTCACCGGTGTCCTTTCCGGATCGAACAATCGGACTGACCTGATTTCGAATCCCGAAGTTGCCCTCGGAACGATTCAGGCGAATACCACGGGAGGCTGGGCGCAGAACACGACCGTTGTCTATAGCGGCTACATCTGGAACCGTACGGGAGCGGATGCCACATGGACGTTCGGCGAGAACTTCGACGATTATCTCTACTTGACGATTGACGGCGTTCTCGTGTTGGACAGCAGCCTTGGAAGCGAACAATGGAAGACACCCACCAAGAGCACGATCACGCTCACGCCCGGACCGCACAGCTTCGAGCTGCGTCTCTGCCAGGGCACGGGCGGTGCTGGCCCGTCCACCGGGACAACCGACTCCAGCTGGCCGGCGAACTCCGCGATCGGTTTCGGTATCGACTTCGAGGGACGCGACACCTTTGACATCGCAAACTATGTCGCCCCGGTCGATCCGGGTGACGGCTCGCTCTTCACGACGGCACTGGACATCCTCGGCGATTCCAGCGTCACGATCGCGCAGGGAGCGACATTGGCTTCGGCAAACGGCGGAACGGTTGCCATCTCGTCTCTCACGGGCGAAGGCACGGTCTCTAATATGGCAGCGGCAGTGACCGGCACACTGACGGTCGATGCGGCAGAGTTTACGCAAGGCAAGTACCTGACGATTGTCGATGGTACGCTGGACATCAGCACGCTGACGACGGTCGCCGTGCTGAATGCGGCCTCGCTCACGCCCGGTGTTTCGTATGTGATTGCCACGGCTGAAGACGGCGTGACGGGTTCGACAGAGACGATCCAACTGACGGGTGTAAATACCGACAAGTGGCATCTCGTGGCACGCGGTAGCCAGTTGCTCCTCGCGCCCTCCACCGGAACGATCCTATTCATTCGATAAAACAGTACCCCTGCGTACAAACAAAAAAAGGGCGACGGCCAAAAATAGGTCGCCGCCCTTTTTTCGTTCTTCCTACTTCGCTTCACTGGCGTCGGAACTTAAAACTGGCTTCACGTAACGGCTAGATACGGGTTAATCCTAAATTCCTCTGTTGGGGAATCTCCAAACCACGGAATACATGGAACTTACCGAATGGTTCTTCAGGAAACTCGCGATTTTCAGTGCATTCCGCGTATTCCGTGGTTGAAAAACAGGATGGGTAAAAGGTTTTGAAATCGGCATTCCTTTCACCATTTGGGTGAATGCTATTTCTTGCCATGTGTGAACCGGGCATCGTTTTCACCCCTGTCAGTACGGCGTTTCCCGCTTCCTCCGCGGCTCTGCGTGAGACTTCAAACGTGGAATCTAGGTTCAAAACATTATTTTCTCACAAAAACAATATCTGGAGATACTGTTTTTGTTCATTTTACAATGTCTTGAAACACGGTAATTTTTAGCCAAAAGTAATTACCTTACAAGTGCCATTCCGCTTACCTAGTAACTCGCTTCGCAAAACAATGAAAAATGAGGAATGGGAGGGACGCAATTTATCGCGTCCGATTGCGTAACGACAACGCCCGCGTTGTCGAAACCGACAGAATTTGCGATTGCATTGTTACGGAAAGCCCTGAAAGGACGTCACCTATGTACCTTCGCCCCTTCGGGGCTTGTCGAAATAGCCTCTTGCAAAACCTACTTGTCTGCCTCACGCAAAGTCCGCAAAGTTGATTTATGGCCGTGAGGACTTGTCAACGCAAATCCTCCTTTGCGTACTTTGTGAACTTTGCGTGAGATATATTCGGGGAGCGATTGCCTCGAAAATTATTCTCATGAAGATTCCCGTGCGCGGCGTGGGCGGGGCGCTTGCCTACAACTTGAAGCCGAAGCTCTACTTCAAGGTGGCAATGCCGTCGATTTAGAGCCGCCTTGGGTGGTGATTTAACCATTTCATTCTTTTTCGGCGGATTGTCGTTCCGGACTTTTTACGAGATGAGGTACGTTGTTCTTTATCCCCGCCGGCAAAAAACAACCCAAAAACGCAAATAAGGGCGGTTTTTGCGTCAAAAATGTGCGGGAATCAAAAATCAACCAAAAACTTTATTTTTCTCGCGTGAGATTTTCGTGTTTTCTGGTAATAGTGTGTGAGGACTGGAAAGCCTCAGTAGTCGCCACAGGTGTGGACGAAAGGTTGGATCGGCTGGCGCAAGGCGATTTTTTGTGCGTGACAACGCACGGGGAATTTGCTACTGTACTTGTCATTCAACCATGCGTTTACGCTTGGACGGTTCAAGAGAAACCTGGAAAATTTCACTGTATGAACCGTCCGCGAGAAAGAACGTGTCTTTTTAGGCGCGCCTTCTCCCGTGATTTCGTACAGGGCTTTCCAGGGCCTCTCTTGAAGATCACGGGAGAAAGGGTGCGCCCTTCTCTTTTTCCCGCGTGTGACGGTAAATGGGGCTGACTGGGATCACGAAATGGGAAAATGCGAAATTGGTCTGACAGAACAGATATTCTTCAGCGAGGGTACCTGGCATCGTTTCGATTCATTCGCGGGAAGTTGTACTCCAAAGCAGTCCCCATTCCCATCCAAAGATTCCGTTTCACGAAAATCCGTCATAAAAACTGCATCTGTCATGATAGAATTGATTGATGGTAGATTGCGGCTTCTTTCGGGAAGCGGCGATTGAAACGAGAAAGGAATGAGGGAATGAAAACTGTTTTGACGATAATAGGCGTGGCTGCTGTGGTGGCAGCTGTTTGGTTTTTTGCGGTTTCTGGCGAGCGTCGGCATGATATGCTGACGCGCATCGATCAAGCGGTACAAGGGAACGACACCCTGACGGAGACACCCAAGATTGTCGCCGAGCAACAGCGGCGAGAACGTATCCGGCAGAATACCTCATGGACAGCCGAGAACCGTGCATTGCACCCAATCGAATACTGCCAAGCGCAATTGGAAGAGTTGACGGTACACGCGAGACGCCTGGAGGCTTCAGCGCACGAGGTCGCCACCAAACAGAGTGAAGTGCGTCGGACGATGGGTGACAACGAGGCGATGGTCACAAATCTTGCGAAATTTTTAGACGAGGCGAAAAAGGCGTACCGCGCTTGCGAAGCGTCGAACTCATGGCCCGTTGTTTTAGGTGGGTATTCGCTCACCAAGGAGAAGGCGCAGGACAAGATCATCGAGGCGAGCCAGAGACTGTCACCTCTCCGTTCGCGGCTCGCGACACAGAAAAACCAGCTGGTCCATCTGGAGAAAAAGGCCTCTGCCATATCCAACGAACAGCGTCGGCTGGAGAACTTGCGTGAACGGGTACAATCGACCATTAGCGACCTGAAAGTGAAAACGGTAATCGACGGGAATTCCAGTGTCGCAGATTCTCTCAACGCCATCCATGACGCGATGGGATCGCTCGGTGTCGATTTCGACGCCCCGAAGGTCGAGGACGTTCTTGCGCCGGGTGCGGAACTCTCCCGCGAAGCAATGTTCGAGAAAATCATGGCCGAATGAACCGTGCTTTTGCGGTTCCTTCCTAACTTCGGAGTACGGAGATGAAATTTGGCAATCGTGGTTCTGCCGAATGGGTCATCCTGATTTCGATTTGGGTCATTGTGTTCGCGGTCTGGGGCGTGAAAGAGGTGAAGCAACGCTATGAAGCCAGAGTTAGGCAAGAGCAGGCAGAGAAGGAGGCGAGAGAGAGGCGGGAGCGGAAGGTGAGGATCGTTCAAAAGATGAAGGAACAAGAGATTCGGGAGACTCGGGCTCGCCGTGCGAAGGCAGAAAGACAGGCGAAAGAGAGGAAAGAACGGATTCAGACATTCGCGGTGAAGGAAGCACCATCCTTGTGGAACGCCTATCGAAACTTACGGGAGGAACTGGCGAACCACGAAAAACGGATCAACGAATTGCGTGAAACCCTTCTCGAATTTGGCATATCGCCCGATGAAGACTCGGACTACAAACGAATCTGCGCGATGCGCGACGAGATGGGGCTGACGCTTCAGACGATGTGGTCGAAGATGGAGGATGCCTACATTGCGTCCCGCAAGTTCGAGGCTGCACCAAGCAGGAAGGACTATGAAGAGCAGAGACGAAAGATTCTGGAAGACGGAATCCGTGAGGCAGAGGCGGCGCAACGGAGGTTTGACGAGATGCGGAAAAACAAGTGATAGTCCTGATTCGAGGTTCAAGAGAGTGGTGATTATGATACGCCAGAAAAACAAAGCGGAATCCGTGAATTTTACGGCGGACAGTTGTTCCCCATTGGGAGGGAAGCACTTGTCGCGTCCATACCGTGCCATCGTTTTTAGTCTCTCGCGGAGTCGCGAAGTCGTCGAGGGATGGACGCCGCTTTTCGTATTGTCCGCAACTCATCAGTTGTGGAATGCTATCGCAACCGTGAGTGCCGTTTCCCTTCTGTTACTCATGACCGGATGCTACTCTACCGTTGCAAGAGAGTATTCTGTTTCCGAGGTGGTAAAAAATGGACGGCTGGCATACGCAGAAGTCAATGATGTTAAGTCCCTAAAACAATGGAACTCGGACGCTATACCGGTTACCGTCTCTTCAGAAACCACGACCAACATGACTGGAATGACCTGTTTCCACCCCCTGGTGTGGCTATGCACGCTCGGTATAGCACCCTGGAATAGGACGGAAACAACCCATTCCGTGAGTGTCCAAACCCCGCTCGGCACACGACGTGGCACCTGCGTGGAGACGAGGCGTGACTTTGTTGGATGGATACCATGCCTGTTCCTGTTCTCACCTGAAAAGGAGAAAGAGGACTGCGAAAAGGAGCTGACGGTACGGCTTGTCGCTCAATTCTCGTCCCGATGGAACGCTGCAGTGGAACGTGCCAAGAAGCGAAACGCCGAAGCTGCAAGACAGGCGGTGGAGAAAGATGTTCGAAAGGGGCGCGGGGAAACGGAGAAGATCGTTCAAAAGATGAGGGAAGAAGAGATCCGGGAGACTCGCGCGAGACATGAGAAGGAACGCATACAAAAACAGAAAACGGATGCAGATGAATCAAACCGTGCGGTAGAATCGCGGCAGTGGAACGAGAGGCAGATTGCGATCCTACGCACGTTTGCCCTGCAGCAATCTCCCAAGCTCTGGGAAACCGTGCAGGTACTCCAGTCCGATCAAAAGGTACATAAGGAGAAACTGGAACAACTGTGCGAGGAACTGAAACTCTTCGGACGCGATCCCGATACCGATGCCGACTGTCTTGCACTTCGTAGGGCAAACGACGACATCGGAAAGTCCATCCAGGTCGTGTACGGAAAGATCGAGGAGGCGTACCTTGCTTTCAAAAAGTTCGAGGCGACTCCGGGACGGAAGGAATACTCCGAAACTATGCGCCGCGCGTTGGAGGACGGCATCAAAGAGGCGGAGGCAACCGAACACCGCTACAAGGAGATGACGAGACAGAAATGACAGCGGAGAAACCTTATAGAATTTCTTTAACAGGAACAAGGTCGGGACAATCCCCCACTAAGCGTTTCTGTTGATGCGACCGCATAACGGGTGTTATACGGTGAAAGACACCCTGTTTACGGGTGTAAACGGGGTATGTTTGGTAACGATTAAGGGAAAGGAAGAAAACAATGGTAAAGACAGAGAAAAAGCAGAAGTCACAGAAAGATACGAATCCTCCGCAGGAGATAATCGATTTTCTCATGTACTTGCGAAAAACGTCAGACAAAGATTATAGAGGTTGTTTGAGCAAAGGCGCAAAGCCGTATCCTGGAGGTTGGAAAATTGCAGGAAATACAGAGTTTACCTTCCTTATTACAACAAAAACAAATGGTTGTATTCGGATTTTCATTCGAGGAGATGCAAGTAAAGAAGGCCTTACAGAAAAGATGGAAGGTGTAAAGAAAAAAATGGTTACATCTTTCGACGGGGGGCAAGTAAAAGTGGATCCTCCTAGAAAAACAACCATCATTGGTATTACGTTTCTTCAAATCAAGTTAGAAGACCTAAAGGGTGATACTACTGATAATACGAAAAAAGAGTTGATGAAGAAATTGTTGCTTGAATTACTGGATGCTTTAGGCCGCCCCAAAGATAAGCGTCGTGGAAAAAACCATAGTGATAATCAGGACACTCATGATTTTGATTACAATCTCATCATTTTTGGGGCACCCGGTACAGGTAAGAGTCACTATTTGGAAGACCTTAGAACACACTATGGAATAGAGCAAAATGAGAGCGTCGAAAATTATCAATATTATCCACATGGTGTGCCTAATGCAGTATTTCCGTTGTTTGAGGAGAATAATTATGAACGTGTCACATTCTATCCGACCTACTCTTATGCACAGTTTGTGGGATCGTATAAACCGGTGATGAGAGATGTTGATGAAAAAGGCTTTGAACTTCCTCCCAAGGCACAAAATGCCCATATCCGTAAGGCAATTGCATACGAATTTGTTCCTGGTCCCTTTTTGCGGATTCTGAAGAAAGCGTTACGAAATAAGGATAAAAAATACTTACTTATCATTGAAGAAATTAATCGTGCGAATGCAGCCGCAGTTTTTGGAGATGTATTTCAGTTGCTTGATCGAAAAGATGATGAAGATGAGGATGAGGGAGAAAGTAAGTATAGCATCACGCCAAGCAAGGAGATTTTCGATTACCTAACCCGCAAAGATGAGGATGGTAAAGGAATTTCAGAAGGTGAAGCAAAAGCACTTAGGATTCCATCTAATATGTATATTTGGGCAACGATGAACAGTGCCGATCAGGGGGTGTTTCCGCTAGACACGGCCTTTAAGCGTCGGTGGAATTTCATATATAGGTCACTTGATGACAATCAAGCGAATGTTGATGCGATAGTTGAGATTGGGAAGGATTGCCAATGTAAATGGGGAGACCTCCGCAAAGTTATCAATTGTATTCTCAAGCGGGCAGGAGTTAATGAAGACAAGCTTCTCAGCTCCAGTTTTGTGAACCCTGATGGAGATAAAATTATTTCCTCAAACCGGTTTAAGATGAAGGTGTTGATGTATCTCTGGGAGGATGCAACTAGGATGTGCAGAAACAAGGTTTTTGCAGATGAGAGTTGGACTTTCTCGGAGTTGATGAGAGCCTGGGACAAGGTTCAATATGTATCAGAGAAAGATGATCTTATGAAAGACATTTTTAAGTTTAGTACAGAAAAAAAAGAGGAACGGTTGATACTTGAGAACAGGGGAAAGAAAGACAATACACCAGGTGATATTGAGGCTGACAGTGTAGAGAAGGATCGACCAGTTCCCAGTGTCATTCGTGCGGACGCATCAGAAGACAATTTAAGTTCGGTTGTTGGAACAAATCAGCCAAATATAATAGATGTTACAGCTGGCGGGAACAATGATAATACCGAAAGTGGATCAGGTGTCATAGGTGATGAAAAAAGTGGCAATCAGAACTAAGCAAACCATCATGACAATGCGTGGGTGATTCAAATAACTTGTCATCCGTCGGGTGTAACACCGATATCATCGTCGGACGTTTCTCGACGGATGTGACAAGCACTCCCACTGCAAACCTATACGAGAAGTGATAGAAGGGATGAGATCGAATGGATGATTCAATTAATCCGAGTCCGACAATTTGTCGATTGCGCGAGAACCAGTATTATACGATGGAAGAACTTTCGGGGTTATTGGACTCCCATCAGGACGCGAACGCGTTTGTTGATTATATGCGTAAGCGGGAGGTCTGTAAGACTAAAACGGATGTGTCGAATAAAACATATTCGTTCAGTTTTGTGGGACTCATCGAGTTCGGGAAAGAGTGCAAGACTTCCGATGACAACAAGAAAAGAAGAGTGGTGTTCATCGAGCCGAAATTCTTTCCAACGGATCGCGAAGCTGTCCGCCACTTGGGGCGGGCGGAAGAATGGGAAGGAGGAATGGATGAATGCCAAAAAATTGTTCTCAAGGCCATATTGAAATATCACAAGTCTCAACAGATATCCTCGTTTTCAAGCGGACGCTTGACCTCCTACGAAGGATGTTCAACACCGCTTTCGACAAAACTCGCGTTGATCCGTGATGTCATGGAAAAGGGGATATATCAAGTTCCAAAAATAGAAATGGTTGTTAACGGCCAGGGAGATGTGGATTGGAATGAGACGTTTGCTATGCTTGATCCAATCTTTCTTCAGGACGGACCTTGTTATGCAAATACCGTGAATGGCGAGATGGGGTACGACGATGACACGTACATATCGCGTTTGCAGATGTGTCTTGCATCTCGATGCATTTCCTACTTTGAAGAAATCGGTCTGGCGGAACCGTTGGGGCTATTTTTGGATACTCCATATGACGGGGATCTTTCTGACTTTGGTTCTAAAGAATATTGCGCTTCTCGTATTGAGAATGAATTGAGGACGCAATTTATAGACGATAAAAAGCAGACGTTGAGGCTGATGAAAGCCGTATTGGAAAACGAATCTAGAGGACACGATGCTTTGGAATTTCAATCATTCGGTACATCAGGATTCCATAGTCTGTGGGAACAGGCAATCAAAGATGTATTTTGCGACGAACTGCCACGAAGGCTAAAAGCTCTTTTTAATG
This sequence comes from Kiritimatiellia bacterium, assembly GCA_017544725.1. Lineage (GTDB taxonomy): Bacteria > Verrucomicrobiota > Kiritimatiellia > RFP12 > UBA1067 > RGIG8368. Next base: position 1,305 of record JAFYDR010000265.1, on the reverse strand, counting down.
GGCAAGAACTCGAGCAGATAGAGAAGAAAGAGAAATTAGACAAGCAACTTAAAGAATTCATCGATCCACCGCTTTGGAAACAAGGTGGGACTGAGAACGTGCAAGGGGAAACAGATAGATTAAGACCTGATTTTGTAGCGATAGCACGTGACAAGAATAAAGAGTTGTTTTCGTTCATAATCCTCGATGCCAAATACTATGTGCCGGAGTTTAAGGGGGAAACTATAGATGATGCGCCAGGGGTTAGCGATATAAACAAGCAGGTGTTGTATCAATTGGCATACAGTGAATTAATCAGTTCTTGCGGAGCAAATGGGAAAGTCCACAATGCATTTATGTTCCCTTGGTGGAATCCAAATTGGAGTGAAGGTAACGACCTTAAAGCCGAATTGTTTGCGACAATAATAGTGCCGTCTTTTGGACCATGTATCGATGAGCCACTCAAAGCTTATAGACTGGACGGTATAGAATTGCTTCAACGGTATGTGTATAATGAATGTGATGATGAACGCCACTCAGCACTTATGAAAATTTGTGAATGTGAAAGGACGGACACGGTGTAATCCTCGATGGACCCAGTCGAATCATATAAAGTGGAGAAGCCCAAACGTGGCGCAGTGGTAACGAGAACCTTCGTCAAGCTTCGCGTTGAACTGAAACACCAATAGTAATATCATCTAGGTGTGTTTCCATACCCCATGAGGATTGGAAATAACGTATCCCGAATAACAAATGAAAAAGTGGCAAGATTTCGGGCAACAAGAATATTGCCTCTCATAGCTCCCGACTCGTCCGCCGTAACTTAAACGCAAGAGGAAACGGCAAAGCAGCGCCGATGCACGCTCGACAAAGAGGGTGTCGTCGTTACGCGGGGTGGCTATGCCGACAGCGTGCTAAATGAAATGGTTAAATTGCGGGCTTCGACTGCTTTCAATCGGGCTTCGACCTTTCAATGGAACACGTCGCCGATTTCAAGCCGCGCAGCTACGATTGAACCATTTCATCATCACTTAGTCGAGAAGGGGCGCATCTGCGTTTTTCGCCACCAATTCGGCTATCTCTTGAAAACAACAACTTCGCTGCGCGAAGTAGTGACGAGTGACGAAATGTGGTAGTTTCCCAACTTATCCCCATGATATTGTTCCGGACATAGATAATATCAGTATTTTTTTGATTTTTATCTGGACAATGATAATATCAGTATGCTATACTACACCCCGTTATGAAGAAAAAGGCATCAGTCAAGGCGCTCATCAACATCAAGTCCCTCCCGGCCAAGAGGCGGGAGGAGATACGCGGGAAGCT
>JAFYDR010000264.1 GCA_017544725.1 Kiritimatiellia bacterium | reverse complement strand
AGATTTGCGCATCAAAAAGATGGTGGAGCGAAGGGGATTCGGACCCCTGACCCCTACGTTGCGAACGTAATGCTCTACCAACTGAGCTACCGCCCCATCCGTGTCATAAAACGTCAAACATTATAACAAAATACTGATTCAGATGCAAGCAGGTTTTTTTAAAATTTTTTCGATTGTGGTCACATCTGATTATTTCAAGAATTTTTTGAAATTTGCGCTTGCCAAGGAGATTTGGATTTGCTATTCTTCTCTCACTTTTTGCACGGGGTGGTAGCTCAATTGGTTAGAGCACCGGACTGTCGATCCGGCGGTCGTGGGTTCGACTCCCATCCACCCCGCCACTTTGCGGTCGCCTGTCAAGGCGGCTTTTTTTGTATCGACCGACTTTCGGTTGGCATGGGGGGAAGGAACGGATGAACACGTTAGGTAATTTGATTCTATTAGCTATCCTACAGGGGATTTCGGAATTTCTACCGATCAGCAGTTCGGGGCATTTGGTTATTTGCGAACATCTTCTAGATGTTCACGCACCTGGAGAAAGTCTAGAGGTGGTATTGCATGTCGGCACGATGATTTCGATTATTGCGTATTACCGCAAAACGATCTGGCAACTGTTGTGCGGTCTCTTCCATTGGAATCGTGAGGCGCTACTGCAAGTGCTGTATATCGGTCTTTCCGCGATTCCCGCCGTCTTCTTTTATTTTCTTTGCAAGGACAAGATTGATGCCTTCTACGAGAATGCGCGGTCGGTAGGAGGCTTCCTGATCTTTGCTGGAGTGGTCTTAACGCTTTTGCGGTGGATACCTATTGGGAAGGGGCATCTGAATGCGGGACGTGCTGTACTAGTTGGAATTGCACAGGCGATTGCGATCCTTCCGGGCGTGAGCCGTTCGGGAATGACAATTGCCGCCGCTAGAATGTCGGGTGTCTCGCCGGATCATTCTGCTGAATTCTCCTTCTTGATGTGTCTCCCTCTCTTGGCTGGCGGGGCGTTGCTGACACTGCTTGGACACACTGGCGGCGCATCGGGAGAGGCGCTTTCCGAAACCTATCCGATGTGGATGCTTGCAACCGCTATGGCCGTCTCCGCTATTGTCGGTTACATTGCACTCTCTTTGCTTGTGAGACTGCTGCGAGGCGGCAGATTCTGGCTTTTCGGGGTGTACTGCTTAGTCGTTGGTTTGCTGGTTTGCTGGAGGTTGTAAACCGATGCAGATGGTTGCTGTGGGCTTCACACAGTGACGATAGCCGCCGAAGGCGGCAATGAAGAATCAATTTCAAACCCTTTTAGCCATTCGTGCGCATTTGTGTATTTCACTGTCGTCTTTTAAATACAACAGAAACAACTTGTCTTTGGAGCGCGGGCTAACTCGCCCGCGTACCAATAGTCGATCCTATAAAAGGCAACGAGGTAATGATACCAAATGGGCTTGTTGTAAAACCTACTTGTCTGTCCCACGTAAAGTCCGTTAAGCCCGCAAAGAAATTCTAAACGCAGAACTTCGCGAACTTTGCGTGAGCTATATTCAGGGGCAATTCTCTCAAATGATTGTCATGGTAAAGGCAAAAGAGAAGCGATACAAGGATCGGTTACTCCGCTTACCTCTTTCAGTTGTTACATTCAGGTTGTTCTTGTTGTTTCCAAAAACCTCTCGTGCACATGCGATGGGGGGAATTACGCAGATGCGCCCATTGGTCGCACTCGCGAATAGGTATTTCTATTGTGGGGGATGCAGCGTTTTATCGCGTGAGGCGAGCAGTCCACCCACCACCTGGTTGCAGGGTTATCTCCAGCGGTTTACCGGATTCGATTTCGCATATCGTGCGGATGTAATCGGTCGCCTCTCTCGCGGCATTGTTTCCATCGGAAAAGATCTCAGCATTCCAGTTGCCGCCACCTAAGAAACCCGTGTCCAGACTGAGTTTTTGAGCGTCCCAGTTTCCGATTGCCCCGATGTACCAGACATCTCCCTTGCGTCGCGCAACAGCGGCGTTTACTCCGGGTGTACCCGCCAGAGCGACGGTCTCATCCCAGACGGTCGGAACACGGGCAATGAATGCTGTGCATTCGCGCTCGCGCCGGTAGAACGTGGGGGAATCACAGAGCATCTGAAGCGGTGCTTCGAAGAGGGTGTAGAGTGCCATCTGATGACACCGTGTTCCCTGCGACATCGGGCGGGTACGGAATGCATAGAAAGAATTCCGTCCGGCATTGAGCATTGCGCCGGGGGTGTAGTCCATCGGCCCGGCGAGCATGCGGGTGAAGACGAGCAGGCAATCGTTGGCAGGAAAATCCGTCTTGGTCTCCCATTTAACGCACTCTAATCCATGTACACCTTCGTAGTTCAGAATGTTGGGATAGGTACGGCTCAATCCAGTCGGCTTAAACATGCCATGGTAATCTAACACTAGATGACGTGCTGCGGCGGCTGTCGCCATGCGGGTGATGAAATTTACCGCGAGTGCATCGTCGCGGTCGATGAAGTCAATCTTAAACCCTTTCGCGCCGATTTTTGCATACTGTTCGCATGCCTCTTCTTCCCGACCAAGCAGATCTGCCCAGCTGAACCACAGAATCAACCCAACATCCCGTTCTTTGCCGTATCCCACAAGTTCCGGAAGATGGACATCGGGATTTTGCCAACCGCCGTCCAGAATGATGTATTCGATTCCATTCTCGCTGGCGAAGTCGATGAAGTACCGATAGGTGGCATCGTTGATTCCGGCTTTGAAAGGCACATGCGAAAGATTGCAGGCGTTCCACCATTCCCAAGAAACCTTTCCCGGTTTCACCCACGAAGCATCCCCAATGCGGCTTGGCGAGGCGAGCGCAGACACGATGTCTGCTTCGACAAGCTTTGCTGCGCTATCCGCTAGTAGGAAGACTCGCCACGGATACGTCCGGGTACCCGTTGTTTCCACCAACCAAGGTTTCCGTTCCGTCACTCGGAAGTTCACGCGTTCGCGTACACAGGTCTCCGCCACAGGAAATCGCGCAAAACACGAGTCAAGGCGATCCTCCGCGTCTGTATCGCGCCAAAGGTTCCATCCCGGATAGTCCAACAGATCCGATTCGGTCACGCAGAGGTGTGTCCCGTCTGAATACGCCAGAAGGAGCGGCAGATAGACTAGTCGCTCATGCCTCTTGGCGATTTGCGAAACCGGCATTTTTTGGTATATCGACTCCCAGCTGTTCTGGAGCAGGTCACCCTTGTAACTCCCGTAATTGTACCCGACATACGCGGTCAGGTTCGTGTCGGGAAAGACCAATGGGGCACGTTCGTCCAACACTTTTACGCGCCCTTCGTACTCTGTCGCGAAACGATACGCCACGCCGTCATTCCGCGCATGCAACTCGATACGCCAACCGCCTTCAAAGTGCACAAGCAACTCATTGCCGTTGTCCATGATCTGTGACTTTTTATAAATCGGCATCTGGATTACGTCGTTGTGCGTTTTACGCTCTGCGCGAATCGGGCGCGGTGAATTTCCCAATTCACCCTTCCCGTCTAGCATCAATCCGATACGCGCCGGTGCTAAGAGGCTTTTACCGTCACGCAACACCTCATACGACAATCCTCCTCCGGATGTTCCCAACCGAATCTCATTCCGTCCATCGGGTGAACGCAACGAATAGGTCTCCGCAGTTGCCACCACACTCGTTAGCAAAAGACAAGTCAAGGCAAGCGATTGGATCACGCCCAAGCCTCTTGCGGAACATCCGTACAGATTTCTCATGTTTCTTTTCATTTCAACACCTCTTTCAATCCGTTTATTCCGTCAGTGCGCAAATCGTACCGGACGGCAACATCCATTCCCCTTCGTTTCCCGTCTGTTTCCAAGTTGATTCCGCCTCGCCCTCCAGTGTGCGGATGCGGAACTGGCCGTCGGGCAAGGCAATCCGGACACGTTGCGGTTGGTCAGAGAGATTGACCGCCACTAACGCACGTTTCCCGTCATGCGCCGATTGCCACAACGCTCCGATTACGGCGGGCAAACGCACGTTCTGATCTTTCGCATGCCAACGTCCTGTCCAAAGGAACGAAAGTTCTGGCTGTTCCCCGATGACGCGCAGTTCATCCAGCAATGTTCCATACGCCAAGAATTCTTTCAGTTCCATTCTCGCGCGACAGAGTCGGTTCACCATACGTTGTTTGACAGCATTTTTCGGATTTACGATTGACGCATCATACCATCCCAGTTCGCATCCCCACAGGAATTCCCGCGCCTGCATTGCGAAGAAAGCGGCATCGGTGTCCGTCAGGTTTTGGGGCGAACAGAAGTAGGTCGTGTACCCCGAATAAACGGCGGGATAGAAGGGGACGTCTTCACCGGTACGCAACGTAACGACCAAATACCCGTCCACCACGTTCATCCACGTTTCTGCGGTTCCTTCTGTCGTGACGCATGCGCCGCGTGCCGCATAGGTGTCGTGTACTTGACGCAACATCCGCTGATATCCTTCCGCCCAGTAGGTGCCGCCGCCAAGGGGATGCCCATGTGTGGGATTGAAACAGGGCCGAGGTGCCGCCGCACCAATCTGGTCGATGAATAACGCTTTCGCGTCAAGTTCACCGCTGATGCGATTTGCGAGATCGTTTACCGTGCGAGACCATTCCTTGGTGAAGGGGCACATCGGTACCAATGGTCGTTTGTTTCCATAACGTTCCATATAGGGAGTCCCGTTCTCCGTCTGGCAGGCGTAAGGTTCCGCATAAGCAAAGCCCTGCAGGAGTGAATCGAATAGACGTCCGTTGATGTAAGGCATGACTAGTTGCCCGATCCCGTTGCAGAAAGTCAACGTCTCTTTCGTGCCTGGTTGTTCCGGGAAATATTCCGGGTAGTTGACGTCATGTCCGGAGTGTTGCCACAAGTGCCAGTGCAGTCCGGTGCGGATCGACGGGAAAACACTGCGCGCCGTTGTCATCAGATTGGATACGGTAGGCGGATACCCGTGGATGTTAATCCACAGCGGTGTCTCTGCCATTGTTTTCGGATAATCTGTGCGTGTGGCAATTGGGCCCTTTGCCGTCCAAAACTGACGTAGTGCCCACGAACGGTACCGTCGCGCCGCTTGCCACCAGTCCCCGCGATAGGCGGCGACCGCCACTGGGTACTTCGGTCCATCCGCCGCCTTGCCGACTACGCCCGCATTTTCCACCAGTGTGGAAAAGCAGACCGTTTGATCACCAGATAACTCTAGATTCTTGATCCGCGATTCGGGGTCGTGCGCCGCCACATACAGGCCGGCATCGCCCAAGTGGAACGCGGTAACCATCGGATGGTATCCCATGTGTGCAAAGGAACGTTTCTGTGCGCCGCTCCGTTTCCTTTCGAGTCTCGCACCCAAGTTGGAGTGCGGAACTAACACGTCACCCTTCCCGTCGGGAACCACCGCAGAGAGGATGGGATAAATCGTGTGGTAGAGAGCGCGTTTCTGACTGCGGTTTTGCACCGAAATCGTCCACAGGCTTTCCCCGTTTCCCGGCGACATCATGACAGAGGCGCGAACATCGACCACATCTGGCTCTCCTGGCAAATCCATCCCTTCCCAGACGAACACCGTTGTGGCACCCTCCGTCTCGACGCGACGTCTCCGTACGGGCGAGTGGTTGTTCAGGATGGCGACAGCTTTACCTTTCGTTGTGATGTCGGCGAACTGCAGCCGCCAAAAATCAGGCAAGTCTGGATGGCTCGACACAAACCGCGCACCGTTCGCCGCAAGGTTCACGATCCCCGTGCATGCGAATCCCTCATCCGCATCTGCGAAGCAAATCCGCATCGCGTCATTCTCAAGAGTGATACCATACGCCGATATACTCCAGATTACTGCCCACAAGCCAATTTCGAATTTCCTCATATCACATCTTCCTCCCGTTCTTCGTGAAACAACTGATCGGTTTTCGACACCTTGTTTCTGGTACACTGGCGGGCTTCTCCACGCCCTATAACCGGTCTTGAAAAACGGAACAATGATACCAAATGATTATCTGCGGTAAAAGACAAATGAGATAATTTCAAAACCACGGAATACACGGAACGCATGGAATTGATTTTCAGAAAACTCGCGATTTTTCAGTGTATTCCGTAGCTGAAAAACAAGATACCCGAAAAGTTTTGAAATTGCCTGAGAATTATGGGTAAAGTATCCCTCGTGCCGCACACGGGAACGTTCATCGAGATAACTTTCGGGGCAGTTCCCCCCCCCCGAATATATCTCACGCAAAGTTCACAAAGTACGCGAAGTTCCGCTTTTAGATGTGAATTTAGCGGACTTTGCGTGGATCAGACAAGTAGGTTTTGCAAGAGGCTCTTTCGATAAGCCCCGAAGGGGCGAAGGTACACAGACGGGGGCAAGCGTAGCGCAACCCACGGAATCAAGCAAAGGCTCGTTAGCCCTGAAAGGGCGACGGAAAGCGACGCGGCATGGCGAATGGCGGTAGATTGTTCTGCCGCCCCTTCAGGGCTTGGCGGATACTGCTTGTACCGCCGGGGGTTCCGCTTCGCTCACACCCGTCTGTATAGGTGACGCCAGGGCTTCCGT
>JAFYDR010000263.1 GCA_017544725.1 Kiritimatiellia bacterium | reverse complement strand
CGTGGAGGTGACGGTGGGCTGCGGCCTCCGCATCGACATCCCCGGCTTCCCGATCCGCCTGGACTTCGCCAAGCCGGTCAAGGACGACGACGGCGACACCGACGAGGAGGTCTTCTCCTTCCTCATCGGGTTTGAATAAGCAGGTTTGTTTGGATTGACACAATCAACGCCCTTCGGGGCAGAAAGAACGAGGAAAGTATGAAAAAGTTATTGGTGATTGTTGCGATGGTTTGCGCGGCATGCGTGTCGAGCGCGGTCGAGGCGACGGTGGATATGGCGGATCTGGTTCGTTTCCATCCTTCGCGTGATCGCGACAGGGATCTGATCCGCACGACGGAAAAGGACTACCAGAAGAAACTTGATGCGGAGCGTGATCATTTCGATACGCTGCGTAAGGCTTATGAGGATGCGGTGAAGGAAGCGCGCAACCCGGCATTGGGCGACAAGGCACGTCGTGAGGCTGAGGACAAGGCGTTGAAGAGCCGCGATCAGTTGGCAGAGGCGGACTCCAAGATTCGTGAGAGTATGCGTACTTATCAGAAGGAACTTCAGGATTTGGACAGCCGCTTGCTTCGCCAGATCACACAAAGCATTCGTAAGGCGGTTTCCGAGTACGCCCAAGAAAAGGGACTGAAGGCGATTTTGGATAGCACAGCCATGCCGTATGCGGATCCTTCGTTGGACGTGACGGACGCCGTACTGCGGAAGCTCGGCACGGATCCGAAGGTTCGCCACGAGGCGAAGGCGAAGGACGCTGCCGAGGAAAAGAAGGAGCGCGAGGCGCAGTCGAAGAAGTAGCATCGGACATACGTATTCGGAACGGACGGCACTATGACGGTTCAGGAAATCGCGGAACGGTTGAACGGTACGGTCGAAGGCGACGGAACGATCGAGATTCAAGCCCTTGCCAGTCTTCAGGAGGCAAGGGCTGGTGACTTGTCGTTCCTTCATTCGGACAAGTATGCCAGGCAGATGCAGGAGACGAAGGCGAGTGCTGTCTTGGTCTCCGAACAGTGGGCTTCCCCCACCACAGCCAAGGCGCTGATCCGCGTTCCGGATCCGAACGGTGCGTTTGCGACGGCGGCACCTTGGTTCGCGCCACAAGAACCGGTGCGCAAACCCGGTATCCATTCGACTGCCGTGATCGCCGAGAGCGCGAAGATCGGCGCAGATGTCTATATCGGTCCGTGGACTGTGGTGGAAGACGGCGCGGTCATCGGCGACGGCTGCGTAATCGAGGCGCAGGTTTTCATCGGACAGCACGTGCGCATCGGGAAGGCATGCCACATTTATCCTCAAGTGACGATCCGCGAAGGGTGCGTAATGGGTGATCGTTGCATCCTGCATTGCGGCGTTCGGATCGGTGGGGACGGATACGGGTTCAATCCCGTCTTCCAGCCCGACGGCACGATCCGCGTGGATAAGATTCCGCAGCTGGGAATCGTCGAACTGGGAAATGATGTCGAGATCGGAAGTAACACGACGATCGACCGTGCACGCTTTGGACGCACGAGGATCGGAAACAGCACGAAGATCGACAACCTTGTTCAAATCGGTCACAATGTGCAAGTCGGCGATTGTAGCGGATTGATCGCGCAGTCCGGCGTGGCAGGAAGCGCACGGATCGGGAACGGTTGTCTCATCTGGGCACAGGCTGGAATTTCCGGACACATCACCGTGCATGACATGGCACAAGTCGGTCCGATGGCGGGTGTCTCCAAGGATATCGCCAGCGGCGAATATGTGTTAGGTGCGCCAGCAGTTCCCAAACGCGAGTTCGCCAAATCGCTCATGATCCCTAGAGAAGTAGCCAGACTGAAGGAAGAGGTCAAAGCCCTCCGCGAGGAACTGGCGAAACTCCAGAAATAAGCCTGAAGACCTAGGTCAGAGGGAGTAGGTGATAGGCAGTAGGGAGTAGGCAGTAGAGACGAGGAGAGACGCAATGCGTTCCGCTTCGTTTTTCCGGTAAGCGCCCGCCCTCGCCGCGCACGGGAATACTCATGGGGAATAACTTTCGTTTCGAGCAACGGGGACGTTGCCTGTGACGAAACGGACTGGCGAGACTGGCAGGACTGGCGAGATTGGCGGCTACCCCCTGTCCCCATTGTCCTCATCGTCTCCATCGTCACCGCTTCTCAGCCTCTCAGCTTCCCCGCTTCTCAGCTGGCGCGGCTTCGCCGCCTGTCACTCGTCATTCGTCACTCGTCACTGCCGCCTCTGGCGGCTCGAAGTTATAGGTAAGGAATCAAGAATGAAAACCGATGCAGCCCGTACAGTCATCGTCGCGCTCAAAATGTCCAGTATCGCGGGACAAGATAAACTGAGCGGAATCTTTCGGTATCTGGAAGATGGCGGAAGTTGGGATCTCAAGCTCATCCGCACTCGGGGTGAATTGACTGCCGAAAGTGTGCGGAATGCGATTGAGCGGAAGGTGGACGGGTTCATCGTCTCGATTCCTGACGCAGGTGATGCGTTGGACGCATTGGCATCTTCATCTATCCCGACCGTGGTGATGGATATCCACAATCATCCGATTTGCGAACGCCGTGATCGCATCGCTTTCGTCCGCAATGACGGGGAAGACATCGGATGTGAAGCCGCAAACTTTCTTTTGTCGCAGGGAATTTTTCGTTCCTTCGCCTTTATCGGGGATGTTGCGAATAACTCTTGGTCGAGAACACGCGGAGCGGCCTTCAAGAAGGAGTTGTGGGAGAACGGGTTTTACTGCGAGACATTTGAGGGGAGCGGAGACTCCGACGAAACGGTTCGGTTTATCAAACGCCTCAAAACGATGCATCTGCCTTGCGGAGTCTTTGTCGCCTGTGATGACCGGGCGCACGACGTGATTCAGGCTTGCAACATGGCAAATGTCAAGATTCCGGGGCAGGTCGGAATCTTGGGTGTGGATAACGACACGCTGATTTGCGAACATACGAATCCGACGCTCTCCAGTCTGCAACCGGATTTTGCGGAAGAGGGTTACCTCGCGGCGCGGATGCTTGACGAGATGATGTCGGGGAAATTCTGCGAAACGCCAAGAACCGTGTACTGCGGCGTCAAGCAGATTGTCCGCAGACAATCCACGATGCCACTTTCGTTGGCGGGACGCCTGGTGCAACGGGCCGTTGCCTATATCGACCGTAATGCGCTCACGGGAATTTCGGTTGGCGATGTCGTGAGTCATCTCCGTGTTTCGCGCCGCTTGGCGGATCTGCGGTTCCGCCAATTGCAGGGACAATCCATCCTGCAAGCCATCATGGATCGACGTCTGGCGGAGGTCAAGAGGCTGCTCCTGACAACCAGTGAATCGATCGAATCCATCTCGACTTCCTGTGGATACAGCAACGCGAACTCCCTGAAAAACCTCTTCAAAAAGCGGTACAATGTTTCCATGCGCGATTTCCGCAAAGCGGGTGGACGACACCAATGAGACGCTTCGCGCCCGCGTGGGCGGGGAAGCTGATAGGCTGAAAAGCAAATCGTGTGCGCCAGTTGCCTTGGGCGACGGAGGCACCACCTAGAATCCTAGCAGTCAAACGCTAACACTTCTCAGCTGGCGACTCTAATAGATATTTGAATATCGATATGGCGAAAAAACAGCTTGCCGTTGCCCCTAAAAAACATTATACTAAAAAGCATTCTTTTTCTACGGAAGCGGCATTGGTTGATGCCGTGCGGGAAGAGCGTTTACAGCAGGTGGGATATGAGCGAAGACTTGCAGAATCTTTTGGATAAAATCCAGCAGGAAGGCGTGGACAAGGCCAAATCCGAGGCGGACAGGCTGATCGCTGAGGCGAATCAAAAAGCGCGCGAAATCGTAGCGGAGGCGAAATCCACGGCAGAGGCGTACGCAGAGGACGCCAAGACCCAGGCGGAGTCGTACAAGGCAAGTTCCCTGAGGACAATTCAGCAGGCTGCCGCCAATACCGTCATCGAGGTCGAAAAGTCCGTCACGGCCATGTTGGAAAAACTCCTGCTGAAGGATGTCAACCTTGTGCTGGGCGAAACAAACCTGGTCGCGGATCTCGCGATGGAAGCGATTCGCAACTACCTCTCCGGGAACGGGAAAATCGAGGTCGCGGGATCGCAAAAGTTGCTCGACACGCTGCGCAACAAGTTGGCGGCGGAGGCGAGCCAAAGCCAAGGCGTGGAACTGGTGCTAGACGAGAAAACGGGGGCGGGATTCCGCGTCCTGTTGGCGGATGGACGCATCGAACACACATTCACGGACACAGCCGTTTCCGAGGCGCTGGCACAGCAGCTACGTCCGAGTCTGGCGGCCCTACTGAGGAAGTGAGTCGGTTCGCGCCGTACGAGGACGCGAAGGAGATGGCATGAGTGTGGTTTACCTGTTATCGAGTTTACCGGCGTTGAGTCTGGATTCCAAGCCCGCAATGACGGTGGCGGAGTTTCTCGCTGCCTGTCGCGGGGAGTTGTCCGCGAAGGACGCAGACGCATGCGAGGCGCTCGTTTCCGACCGTCCCTGCGAACATGCGTTCGTGCGGGCGTGGCGCGACAAGGAGGCTGTGCTTCGGAACATGGCGGTTCGTAACCGCGCACGCAAGCTGGGCAGAGACGCGGGCAGGTGGACGAGGCCGACTTCAGACTGTGACCTCATGCTGGAGCGGCTGACCGACGCCGCATTCCAGCTAGAGGATCCCGCATTGCGTGAGAAGGCGTTGGATCGGGCGCGTTGGTCTGCCATCGAAGAGCTGGAAGGCGTCGATCCGATCAGCATCAAGCGCGTGTTCGGATACGCGATCAAGCTGGTACTTGCGTGGAAGTGGTGTGAACTGGACGAGGCGAGAGGATTGGCGGCATTCGAAACGCTGACTGATATGCCGATCACTCTCTGACAGAGTCAGATTTTGGGGAGAAGGAAGATGACAACTGGTAAGATTGTCGGTGTCAACGGGAACATGATCACCGTTGCGTTCGAGGGGGCGATCGCCCAAAACGAAGTGGGATACGCCTGTCTAGTGGATGGCGACAAGAAACTGCGACTGATGAGCGAGGTCGTACGAATCCGCGGTCGTGACGCAGACATGCAGGTGTACGAAAGCACGAACGATCTGGAGATCGGGGATATCGTGGAGTTCACAGGCGACCTTCTGGCCGCCGAACTGGGTCCGGGACTCCTCCGCCAAGTCTATGACGGCTTGCAGAATCCCCTACCCGAACTTGCCGAACAGTGCGGATTCTTCCTGCAGCGCGGCACCTACCTAAACGCGCTCGATCGTGCTGCAAAGTGGGAGTTCACCCCTGTGGCAACCCCCGGACAACGCATCACGGCAGGCGAAACGATCGGTACAGTCCCCGAAGGGATTTTCCAGCACCGAATCATGGTCCCCTTCGCCTTCGCCGGTATTTACACGGTTAAGAGCGTTGCTCCGGCGGGCAGTTATACGGTCGAGAAAACGGTCGCCGTGTTGACCGACGCGGACGGCAATGACCGCGAGGTCAAGATGTTCCAGCGCTGGCCGGTCAAACTCCCGATCACCTGTTTCAAGGAACGGCTGATGCCGACCACCACGATGGTGACACGCATCCGTCCGATTGACACCTTCTTCCCTGTCGCGTTGGGTGGCACCTATTGTATCCCTGGACCTTTTGGCGCGGGCAAGACTGTGTTACAGCAGACGACAGCGCGTTACGCGGACGTCGATATCGTAATTTCCGCCGCTTGCGGCGAACGCGCGGGCGAGGTGGTGGAAACGTTGCGCGAATTCCCCGAACTGAAAGACCCGCGCACGGGACGCACCCTCATGGACCGCACGGTGATCATCTGTAACACCTCGTCCATGCCGGTGGCAGCTCGCGAAGCTTCCGTCTATACCGCCGTGACAATCGCCTGCTACTACCGCCAGATGGGACTGAATGTTCTGTTGCTCGCCGATTCGACTTCGCGTTGGTGCCAGGCGTTGCGCGAACTCTCTGGGCGACTGGAAGAGATTCCGGGCGAAGAGGCATTCCCGGCTTACCTCGAATCAGTCATCGCGGGATTCTACGAACGTGCGGGTGTGGTTCGGTTGAAGGACGATTCCGTGGGATCCGTCACCATCGGCGGAACGGTTTCACCCGCAGGCGGCAACTTCGACGAACCTGTGACACAGGGAACGCTGAAGGTCGTCGGTGCATTCCACGGGTTGAGTCGTGCCCGTTCTGACGCGCGCCGTTATCCCGCAATCGACCCGCTGGACAGCTGGAGCAAGTACAAGAGCGTGATTGACAACAAGCGCGTGGATCGTCTGCGTGAGATTCTCCGCGACGGCAATGACGTGAACCAGATGATGAAGGTTGTCGGCGAGGAAGGCACGAGCATCGGCGATTTCATCACCTACCTCAAGGGCGAACTGCTTGATGCGGTTTACCTACAGCAAAACGCCTTCAGCGATGTCGATGCGGCGACTAGTGCGGAACGGCAGCAGATCATGTTCGACCTGGTGGAAAAGGCGATGCTGTCCGAGTATCCGTTCAAACAGAAAACCGAGGCTCGAAAGTTCTTCCAGGAAGTGACCCAGGATTACATCGACTGGAACCAGACGGCCATGGATTCGGAGGAATTCCAGCCCCGCCTCGAAGCGATCCAGAAGAAAATTGAGGAGGCATCCCAGCATGTATAAGGTTTATCACACCATCGACAACCTTTCCGGTAGCGTGATCACGCTCCGGGCAGAAGGGGTACAGTACAACGAACTTGCCGAGGTCACGTCGCGTACGGGAACCTCGCTGGCACAGGTGATTAAGCTCGACCACGACACCGTGACGCTTCAGGTTTTTGCGGGTGCCCGCGGTGTTGCCACGGACGCGAAAGTGCGTTTTCTCGGACGTCCGATGCGAGTCCCCTTCTCCGACAACCTGTTGGGGCGTGCTTTCACGGGTAGTGCGCAACCGCGCGACAACGGACCAGAGCTGACCGACAACATGATCGACATCGGTACACCTTCTGTCAATCCCTCCAAGCGTATCATGCCGCGCAACATGGTTCGCACCAATATCCCGATGATCGACGTGTTCAACACACTCGTTGAATCGCAAAAGCTTCCGATCTTCGCGAAGGCGGGTGAGCCGTACAACGATCTGCTCGCGCGTATCGCGCTTCAGGCAGAGGTTGACATCATCATCCTCGGCGGCATGGGGTTAAAGTATGACGACTACTTGAAATTCCGCGATACGCTGGACGAATCGGGTGCGCTCTCACGTACCGTCATGTTCGTCCACACTGCTTCCGACCCGATCGTGGAATGCAAGCTGGTGCCCGATATTTCCCTCGCGGTCGCAGAACAGTTCGCGCTCAAGGGCAAGAAGGTGTTGGTGTTGCTCACCGACATGACGAGCTTTGCGGATTCCCTCAAAGAAATCGCCATCACGATGGAGCAGATTCCATCGAGCCGCGGATATCCGGGAGACCTCTATTCGCAGTTGGCTGCGCGTTATGAAAAGGCTGTCGATTTTGACGGTGCCGGTTCCATCACGATTCTCGCGGTCACCACCATGCCGGGCGATGACGTGACGCACCCCGTTCCCGACAACACGGGGTACATCACCGAAGGACAGTTCTACCTCCGCAACGGACGTATCGAGCCGTTCGGATCGCTGAGCCGTCTGAAGCAGCAGGTGAACAAGAACACGCGCGACGACCACCGTACCATCATGGACGCGATGATCAAGCTCTACGCCTCCTACAAGGAAACGCTGGAGAAACAGTCGATGGGCTTCCGCATGAGCGAG
Source organism: Kiritimatiellia bacterium (assembly GCA_017544725.1). Classification (GTDB taxonomy): domain Bacteria; phylum Verrucomicrobiota; class Kiritimatiellia; order RFP12; family UBA1067; genus RGIG8368. The sequence goes on along the minus strand of JAFYDR010000263.1, from coordinate 13,975 downwards.
TGGGATCAGAAACTGTTGAAATACGGAGCGAGCTTCGAGAAACAGATGATGGATCTTTCCGTGAACATCTCTTTGGAGAAGGCGCTGGATCTCGGATGGCAAATCCTGGCAGACTGTTTCGAGCCGGGCGAGACTGGCATCCCGACCAAGTTCACCTCCAAGTACTGGCCGAAATGATGGAGTGACAAATGGAGTAAGTGGGCTTTGCCCTAAGTGAGCCTTCGGCTCTAAGTGTGGCTTCGTCACCAAGTGACACTATGGGAGGCTGCTGAGAGAGTTGAGGAAAAGGAACGACGAGAACGAGGAATTGAGTAGAGAAAGATGACGGAGAATGAGATAGGTGAGAGTGCAATTGGACGTGCAATACAATTGCATCAAGAATTGAGACCGGGACTTCAGGGAAGTGTCGCTGAAGTGTTGTTCGCTCATTTGATTTCTCGAAAAGGAATCTCTGTCGCGGCACAGGTTTCTATTCCAATCCGTTTTCATGGAATAGCGGATGTATGGCGTGGCGGACGCGCCAAGCGCGTTCTTCCCAATCTCTGCGGCTCCGCGGCTCCGCGTGAAACAAGGCAACGGCGGTACTACGGCCTACTCCCTACTGCCCACAACCTTCCATTCCGTTCGTCACTCGTCACTCGTCACTGCGCGAAGCGCCCTCCCCTGTGGTCTCCGCGTGAGGAAAGGAGTTTTTACTATGGCTAAGATCAAGCTGACCAAGACCGAACTCAAAAAACAGACGGATGCGTTGAAGCGATTTCAGCGTTTCCTGCCGATGCTGCAGTTGAAGAAGCAGCAGTTGCAGGCGGAAATTGCGCAGATCGCGGCGAATCTGGAGAAGGTCGTGGAGCGCGAACGGATTGCGAGGCAAAAACTCTCCTCGTGGGTCGGGTTGTTCTCGGGTGATGTGAATGAACTGAAACAGCTCGTGAAGATCAATCGCGTGGAAACCGATTCCGCTAACATCGCAGGCGTGACGATTCCCGTTTTCAAGTCGCTCGACACCTCGATTGAGGAGTACGACCTCTACGCCACGCCGGTCTGGTACGACGACGCGACGCAGGCGATGCATGAATTGCTGAGTCTCAAGGCGGAACGGGCGGTTTTCGCCAAGCAGCATGAGTTGATTACGGCGGAACTGACCACCACCTCGCAACGCGTGAACCTCTTCGAAAAGGTGAAAATCCCCGAATGCAAGGAGAATATCCGCGTAATTAAAATCTCCATCGGTGATGAGCAGACGGCGGCGGTCACACGCGGAAAGCTTGCAAAGAGCCGTACCAAACACGCCAAAGTGGAGGATGCCGCATGATTGTCCCGATGAAACATCTGACGCTTCTCTGCGTCGCCTCCGAGAAAAAGGCGACGCTGGAAAAGCTCCGTGAACTTGGCGTCGTCCATGTGAATTTCGGAGATGTCCAGACTGAATCCTTTCAAGATTCAGTCGATTCCCTCCATGCGGCGGAACGCGCATTGCGCATTCTGGTGGACAGAGAGGCGGGCAAACCGTTCCAGCCATCGGGCAAAAACGCGGAAGCCATCACGGCGGAGCGTTTCAAACGTCCCCTTCCGGAGATTGACACATCCAACTTGATTCCCTCGATTCTCGCCGTTGAAGAAGAACGCGAGGCGATGATCAACATGGCCAGCCAATTGGAGGCGCAGATCATCGCTTACGAACCATACGGCAACTTCGATCCGGAAACGGTCAAACGGCTGGAACAGGAAGGATTCACGGTACGTCTATTCCGTGCAACCTCAAGCAACGAAAAACTGGTCGCACAGGCACGTGACACCTTCACAAAAGAACATCCAGATGGTATCTTTCGACTTCTTGATACAGACTCTCGGGCAACTTATGGTGTCGTGATTCTCCGGGCCCCGGACTTCGAGTTGCCATCCGCACTGGAAACCGTCGAGTTGCCATCCGAGCGAATCTCCACATGGGAGGACTGGCGCGAACGCGCATTCCTGCGGACGCACCGTCTGGAGGCAACGCTGATGGAAGCGGTTCCTCGAAAAGATGAGATCAAGCGTTCGATCGGAACTCTTTCGGAACAGGCCGTCTTTGAACAGGCTTTCGGATCCATGCAGTCGCAGGGCGCGGTCTCGTGGATCACAGGATGGATCCCCGCAGACGAACAGGAGAAGATTCGTGATGCCGCACACAGCGCGGGATGGGGTATCCTGCTTCGCGACTCGAAGGAAGGCGAACTGCCCCCCACCCTGCTGCGTCCTCCCAAGATCTTCCAGCCGGTCGTCGCCCTTTTCAAAGGTTTGGGAATCGCCCCTGCATACAGTGAAGCGGATGTGAGTGTCCCCTTCTTTGGTTTCTTCAGCATCTTCTTCGCGATGCTCGTTGGGGACGGGGGATATGGACTGATTATCCTCGCGCTCACCCTCTTCGCATGGCATAAGGCGGGAAAGAAAGCGCCGAAGAGCTGGTTCATCCTGCTCACTTGCTTCTCCGCCGCGACGATTATCTGGGGACTCCTCTCGAACACCTGGTTCGGAGTGGCGATCCCCTTCCTGGACAATCCTGCCGCCCGTTGGCTCGGAGACGAGAGTTACCACAACATCATGCTGGTCTGTTTCAGCATCGGCGTCACGCAGTTGAGTCTGGCGCGACTCTGGAACGCGGTTTGCCTCTTCCCGGACACCAAATTCCTGGCGGAGATTGGATGGATTGGAACGCTCTGGTTCATGTACATCATGACCTGCAATATCGTTGGCATCTTCCCGGAGATCCCGAAATTCGCCATGCCGATGATTACGCTCTCGGCAATCCTCCTGCTCTTCTTCTCGGTCAAGCCGAGCGAGCTGAAGCAGAACGGAATCGCACTGGGAATGCTGCCGCTCAACATCGTCGGTTCGCTGGGGGACATCATCTCCTACGTCCGTCTTTTCGCGGTCGGGCTGGCGAGCGTAAAGGTGGCGCAGAATTTCAACGACATGGCGATCGGATTGAACCTTCCGATCTGGCTAAAAATCGTTCCGCTCGTCCTGATCCTTCTGGTGGGGCACGGTTTGAATTTCGCGATGGCGGGCTTGAGCGTGTTGGTTCACGCGGTGAGGTTGAACACCTTGGAGTTTTCCAACCACAAGGGCATCACCTGGTCTGGTTTTGCCTTTCACCCGTTTCATAAGCAAGTCTGAAAACAACGATTTTCCGACGGACGGCATACGGCAAGGACGGACGGCGGAGATGAACGAATAGGAGAGAAAAAATGGCTATGGATCCAGAATTGGTACAGCAGGCAATGGGTATGGCGGGCGCGGTCGCCTGTCTTGGTTTGAGCGCGGCAGGTTCAGCGTTCGGCACCGGTTTCGCGGCAACTGCCGCCGTCGGCGCGTGGAAAAAATGTTACGCACAGAACAAGCCGGCGCCGTTCATCTTGCTCGGCTTGGTCGGTGCGCCGATCACCCAAACCCTCTACGGCATGATCCTGATGTTCCTGATGTTCGGCAAGGCGCAGCTCGGATTGCCCCTGCTGATTCTCGGCATCTTTGCGGGACTCGGTATCGGCATGTCCGCGTTCTTCCAGGGACGCGCAGCTGCCGCCGCGTGCGACGCGCAGGCAGAGACGGGACAGGGCTTGACCAACTACTTTGGCGCGATCGGTATCGTGGAAACCGTGGCCATCTTCACCATGGTCTTCGCCCTGATCGCCATCACCAAACTCGGCGTGTAAACGGAAAGACTCCCCGTCCATGGACAGACTCGAAATACGCGCTTTGCAAATGCCGCTCGTCTGTGACGGCGGCATGGGAACACAGCTTCAGGCTCGCGGACTTCAGCCCGGAGAATGCCCGGAGCTGTGGTGTCTCGACCATCCGGATCTCGTCAAGGCGATCCATGAAGACTACCGTAAGGCGGGTAGCCAGATTGTGGAAACCAACACTTTCTGCGCCTCCGTGTACAAGCTACGCGAGTTCGGACTGGAAGACCGTATGGCGGAGATCAACGAGGCGGGCGTCCGTCTCGCTCGTGAAGTCGCCGGAACGGATCAGTACGTAATGGCGAGCATGGGACCGACGGGCGCGTTCATGGAACCCTACGGCGAAGAGACCGAGGAAAGTTTCTACGCGGCGTTCAAGGGTCAGGCAACCGCCTTTGAACGTGCGGGTGCTGATGCGGTCATCGTCGAGACCATGACAGGCATTGAAGAGTGCTGTGTCGCAATCCGTGCAGTTCGAGAGAATACAAACCTAACCTGTATCGCCAGTTTCACGTTCGATCCGCAACCGGATGGCGGGTACGCTTCGATGATGGGCGTCACCCCCGAATTCTTTGTCGAAGAGGCGAAGAAGGCGGGTGCGCAGATTGTCGGCACGAATTGTGGAACCGGACCGGACGACACGATTCGGATCATCCGTGCGATTCGTGCCGCTGCCCCCGACATGCCAGTCATCGCACAACCCAATGCGGGGTTGCCTGAACTGCGGGGAACCGAGACCGTCTTTCCCGAAACACCGGAAGAGATGGCCGCTAAAATCCCGCAGTTGCTGGAGGCGGGTGCCAATATTATCGGCGGGTGCTGCGGCACGACACCGGCGCATATCGCCGCTTTCGTCCGAGCAATCCGCGCATGATTCCCCTTTCGCACGGGACGGGAACGTTCCGTGCGAATTTGACATACAACCTTCTATACGAAAGGATTCAATATGCTTTACTTTCTCTCTCAATATCTCCAAACAATCTGGGGCCCCTTCCGTCTGTTGGGATCCCACTTGATGCTCTTGTCTGTCGGTACGATGCTGGCAGGACTCGTCACTTGGTACTTTCTCCCCAAACTCTGGCACGTCCTGCCGAGCGACAGGTGCAAGAACCTGGCAGCCGACGGCGGCGGGGAATCCAAAGGCAAGCCAACCGGTGCGGGACTGATCTTCTCGCTCCTTTTGCTTCCCTGCATCCTCCTCTTCGTTCCCCTTTCGATATGGGGATACCTGACGCTCCTCTCGCTTTACGTCTGCATGTACTTCGGATATGCGGACGACGCCAGCAAGATTCCGTGGGGGGAATTGAAAAAAGGGTTGCTGGATTTGGTCGTCGCGGTTGCCGCCGCTTTCTTCATCTACAAGGAATGCGGCAGTACCATCTGGGTGCCGTTTACGAAAGCTACCTTCCAGCTGCCGGCATGGCTGTATATCTGCATTGCAGTCTCGATTCTCTGGTTCACCATGAATGCGACGAACTGCTCGGACGGAGTGGACGGACTGGCTGGCTCTCTTTCGCTCATGTCACTTGCATCCCTCGCAATCCTGCTCTATGCCGTGATCGGATACGCGCCGATTGCCAAGTACCTCTTGATTCCGACCAACCCGTCTGCCGCCCGCTGGGCAATCTTGGCAATGGTCACATCGGGAACACTCGCAGGATATCTCTGGCATAACGCCGACCCAAGCCGTGTCCTGATGGGAGACGCCGGTTCACGCTTCCTCGGAATGCTAGTGGGTATCGAGGTGCTGATTTCGGGAAACCCCTTCTTCGTTTTCGTCGTTGCCACCGTGGTCATCGCCAACGGTGGAACGGGACTCTTCAAGCTGGCGCTCCTCCGCATCTTCCGGGTGATGGGGTTTGACGCCCGCGATCCGAAGAAACTGTCGCAAGAGCAGCGGGAAAAACAGTTCGCGCTCATCAAAGTACTGCACAGTGTGCGCTTCCCCCTGCATGACCACTTCCGTTCCCAGAAAGGATGGAGCAAAGGGCAGGTTCTCCTGCGATTCCTCCTCATCCAGTCCTTCGTGACTCCCCTACTCTTCATCCTCTTCATCACGATCCGCGAGCCGCCTTTAAGAATGAAATGGTTAAATCGCTTCGCTTTAAATCGGGCTTCGCCCTTTAAATGATGCGCCGCAAATTTCAAGCCGCGCAACGGCGATTTAACCCTTTAACCATTTCACTCGTCGCTTATCCGCGTAAAGCTAGGCAACGAGGACGTTGCCCCTCCCCTTCGTAGGTAAGTGCCCTTACGGAGCTAAGTGCCGCTACGCGACTAAGTGTCCCTGCGGGACTAAGGGGCAACGCCCCACTTAGAGCCGCAGGCTCACTTAGGGCGAAACCCACTTAATTCGGCATTGCCGAGCGAAGCTAGGCAACGAGGACGTTGCCCCTCCCCTTCGTGGGTAAGTGCCCTTACGGAGCTAAGTGCCGCTACGCGACTAAGTGTCCCTGTGGGACTAAGGGGCAACGCCCCACTTAGAGTCGAAGGCCCACTTAGGGCGAAACCCACATAATTCCATCTCTCGTCACTCGTCACTGCCACCTCTGGCGGTCCGAAGTTATGTGCAAGTGCTATACGGTCGCCAAGGTAATGCGACATCCGAGACTGGTAGGACTGGCGAGACTGGCGGCTTAACACCCGTCCCCATTGTCCCCATCGTCCCCATTGTCCCCGCCTCTCAGCCTTTCAGCTGGGCGGCTTCGCCGCAAGATGAGAGGCGGGGAAGGGACACAAGGACGAAAACGACAAAAGGGACGAACGAGTGATCGCTTTTATCTGCCCATCATTCGTCATTTGTCATTCGTCACTCGTCATTGCCGCCTTTGGCGGCTTGCTTCTCAGCTGGCGGCTTTACCGCCGCCCCCCATGCCCTTTATTTCCCGTCTGTCATTTTTCCAAAGTAGAACATCACAGCAACAATAACAGCGGTAATCGCAAACGCCAGAATTATTTTTCCAATCATTATCGTCCCATCCTTTCCTTGTTCAGTCTATCGGATCATCCTCTTTCTTCTTCCCCGTCCGTCCCCGCCGAAGGCACTCGCGGAAAAATCCGAGGAAAAACCAGCCCGACAGGTTCTTCTCCGTGCCAGGGGTGTTGTTCCCAGCGACAAGCGAAGCCCTATCATCCGATTCACACGTTGAACGCGAAAAGCTTCCGAGCAGCCCTAGCGCAACAAGCGCAAGTAGCACAACCACCGTCATCGTCTTCAGACGAAACATACGTCGCCGGTGACGGAGATGTTTCGTCAAGCGATCCGCAAAGGTCGCCGGCAGATGTTTTCCAGCCACACAAGCTTTCACACGACTTGAAATCAAGTAATCCGTTTCCTCGTCCATCATGTCTTCAGTCTCCTTCCTGTTTTGACAAGACCGCATACAAAACCGTACGAGCCTTGTGGAGTCGCGACTTCACCGTTCCAATGGGAAGCGACAGTTTTCGCGAAATCTCATCGACACTCAATTCGAGAAAATAGCGCATGGTCACGACTTCACGAAGAGGCACATTCAGTTCCTGTATCGCAAGGCGCAGTGAGGCATACCCATCGGCATCCCCGCTCTCGCCCGGTAATTCCGCAGGTGGTTCCGGCAACTCCTGTGGAGTTCCAAGCGCGATACAATCGATTCGCTTCTTGCGAAGCCCCATGCGATAGAAATTCAGCAGGATAGTATAGAGCCAGTTGAAGAAATCGGATGTCGGACGGTATTGACCGATCTTCCGCACGGCCTGATCGAGAGTTCGGAAAACCAGTTCCTCCGCATCATCGTCATTACGACACAACAAGACTGCGGCAGCGAACAACCTGTCACCATACTCGGAGACAAGCCGTCTTGTACCTGATTCTTGATCTTTCCTAATCTCAAGCCAAATTTCCATCTTGCCGCACTTCCCATTCTCTCTTCAATAGGGTAAATGCAGAATATTCCAATCGGGTTCACAAAAAGTAAAAAGAGAACCGATTTCAAACCCTTTCATCCATCCGAGCACATTTGTAGATTCCACCTCGTCTGTTTACGCACAAAAAAAGACCGTCCCCGCAAGGGAACGGTCTAATTCATTCGGGATTTCTCCCGTTCGACTGATCTACTGGAGAGCGGCCTTCGCCTTCTCCATCAGAACCTTAAAGCCAGCCTCATCGTGAATTGCGATTTCGGAAAGCATCTTGCGGTTCACAGTCACGCCTGCCTTGATCAGCCCTTCCATGAAACGGCTGTAGGTCATTCCGTTGGCGCGCGTCGCGGCGTTGATACGAGCAATCCACAGACGGCGGTATTCGCGTTTGCGATCCTTGCGGTGGATTGTGGACATTCTAATGGCGCGATCGACCGCCTCAGTAGCCGTACGCCACAGCTTGCTGCGGTGTCCACGGAAACCTTTGGCGAGTGCGAGCCGCCGACGGCGGCGTTCACGGGAAGCGGGTGCGTTAGTTGCTCTTGACATTTGTCTTCTCCTTTAGTTTCCCTGCAGCATGCGAGCCGCTGTCTTTGAGAATGAATCGTCTGCGAGAGTGATTCCACGGAGATTGCGCTTGCGCCCACGACTCTTGTACCCGTTCAGGTGGGATTTGCCACCCTGGGTACGGAGAATCTTTCCCGTGGCCGACGTTTTAAGCCGCTTGGTAGCAGCTTTCTTGGTCTTCATTTTCGGCATTGTTACGTACCTCTGATGTTAGCCGCCCGAACCATTCGGACGGCGACCGGGACCGCCGGGCAGTCAGCCTGAAAGCCCGGACAAGTTCCCATATCCCCTTTTTCAAAAGGGAAAGAGATATTTAACCATATCCAAGCCCGCTTGTCGAGTGAAAAAAGAAAAAAAGTGTGAGGCTTTCAGCTGTCTGCTGTTGGCTTTTAGGCGGGTGTTACGCAAAAATGCACGGGCACCGAACAGGCACCGCTCATTTCACTATAACAAGGGGAGCAAAGCTTGGGTGTAGGTGTCGTGCAGTTTCCCGTTAGTAGCCAGAAACGCGATGTGGTACTTGGGAGTGCCGTAATCTTTCAGGATGCTACAGGTACCGCCGGCTCGTTCCAGAATCAAAGAGGCGGCAGCCATATCCCACAGATAGATACCGCTCTCGAAGTAACCGTCGAGACGGCCCTCCGCGACATGGCAGATATCGAGCGCGGCAGACCCCAACAAACGAGCACGTTGACTGGTTTCCGCAATGCGCCGAATGCCACGGAAGGAAAGTCCTCCCAAGTCATGCTTATCCGCCCCCGTAGCAAACATCGCCAATTCGGGATTCTCCGTGTCGGAGACATGGATCGGTACGCCGTTGCATAGGGCAGGACCGTCGGCAGTTGCCTCGTACAGCTTGCCTAGTTCTGGAGCAAAGACCGCCCCGGCGACCGCCCGACCGCGATACCAGACCGCGACAGAGCAGTTCCACCATGGAAAACCGTGGAAGAAATTGACCGTACCGTCGATCGGATCGACAATCCAACGATAGTCGCTCTCCACCTCGGGACGATCAGCTGACTCCTCTCCCAGAATCGCATGATCGGGATAACTGGTGCGGATAATCTCTTCGATGATACGTTGCGACTCGACATCCAGCTTGTGCTTTACGTCTTCCCGCGACGCCTTGTTCACGTCATCGCGACGCGACAGGTTCGCAACCACATACTGCCCCGCACGTCTTGCCGCAAAAGAGGCAACCGCCAACAACTGTACAGAAGGTATCATTTTACGCCAACTTGTCTTCGGAGGGAGGGACACCACTACCGTCGGCAGAGACAGACGGTTCCGCCAGCGGCGCACGCCGTTCGATTGCCTCTTTCGGTTTTCGTGTCATCCCCAGTTGTTCCGCATACCGTTCAAAGTCCGAAATCTGTGCCTTGTATTTGCCGCACAACCGCTTCATCGCAAAACGCTGCTTCGGAGAAAGCGCGTGCTTCACCTGATACTGGCGGGAGACGCTTGCAACGAATTCTTGATCGCTAAACGTCCGTTTGCCACGCGTGACGGGCGCAGCCCACTCTTTGACTTCGCCCAACAGTTTCAGGAGAATCGGACTTTCGGTGTCGGCAGGTGCGGCGGCTTCTTCCTGCTCCTTCGGAAGCCCCAAATCTTCGCACACGGTCTCGAAATCGGCAATCGCATGACGGTTTTCGAGAATGATGCGATCAATGATCGCCAACTGCTTCTCGGAAAGCTTCCGTCCCCTTTCCGCCTGTTTCCGCAACGAGTCGATAAACTTCTTCTGGTTGTCTCCCATCTCCAGCGAAGCAAGGAGCGCCAGACGCTTCGATACACTCTCCTGATCGGGTGCTGCGGCATCCTTTTTCAATTCCTCGGAATATCCCATCGCAGAAAGTCGCCGTTCTCCGTCGGGGATCTGCTCACGATACCGAATCGCGATATAGGCAAGCGCGGTCAGCTGCTTCTCCGAAATCGGCTTCTCGCCCTTCTCCAATTGTTCACGGATCGATGCCACGAACTTCTCATCGCTGAACGTCCGTTTGCCACGTTTCACGGGTTCCGCCCACTGCTTCACTTGCGACAACAGGGACAACACCTCGTTGACACGACTTGCGTCGGCTGGCGGCTCCTTGGACTGGGCAAGCCACTGCGTGAAGAGTCCGTAGAAATTCCCCATCATCGCCTGCCATTCCACCTTGCCGGATTCCACCTCGTCGAGTTCACTCTCCATCGAGGCCGTGAACCCGACATCGAAAAGGCTCGGCATCTTCGAGACGAGCAGATCGTTGACCGACAACCCCAGCTCCGTGGGAATCAGCTGCCGCTTTTCGTGCTTCGTGTATTTGCGGGAATTCAGCGTATCGATAATTGTCGCATAGGTGGAAGGACGCCCGACACCATTCGCTTCCAGAGCCTTGATTAGCGACGCCTCGCTGAACCGTGCAGGCGGCTTATTCTGCTTTTGTTCCGCCAGCCACTCCAACACATCCACCCGATCACCTGCCACTAACTGCGGCAACCGATCCACCTCGTCGTCGTCCTCCTCCGCGTCATCCTCGTCCTTCCTCTTGCGGAAGTCCAACGCCATCACCTTCAGAAAGCCGTCGTACAGAAGCTCCGAAGAGGAAACAGTGAAGGTATAGTCGTGGTGGTAAGGCGCGACTTCCGTCGCGTTTACAGTTTCACCATGCCCACCTCGTTCCGGCTTCAGGTACACCGTCTTTTGGGCGATCTTGGCGGAGGACATCAGACTCGCGACGAACCGTTTCCAAATCAGCTCGTACAACTTCAGCTCGGCGGAATCAAGTTTCCCGACCAAGCTTTCCGGGGTGCGCATGACATCGGTAGGCCGAATCGCCTCGTGCGCCTCCTGTGCCCCTGAACGGCTCTTGTAGTAATTCTGGGAAAAATAACCAGCCCCGTATGTCCCCGTGATGTACGCCTCGGCTGCCGCCCTCGCCTCCTTCGAGATGTTGACGGAATCCGTACGCATGTAGGTAATCAGACCGACGCCACCCTTGCCGCCTTCGAAGAGCGACTGCGCCAGCTTCATCGTCCGCTTGGGTTCATACCCCAGCACGCTGGAAGCGGCCTGCTGCATTGTCGAAGTGATGAACGGTGGCAGAGCGTGACGGGAAGTCTCTCGCTGCTTGATCTCATCCACCTTCAACAGAGAACCGTCGAGATCGCGCCGGATTTCCTCGACAATCCTCTTGCCGGAAAGTGTCGGCGGCTGCGTCTCGCCCTCGCGAGGAACAACCGGACTCTTTCCGTCGATCTTGGACAGACGTACCAAGAACGGATCTGCCGGTGCCTTCGGGGAACGGACCTTGGCCCCCATCACCCAATATTCGACCGGCTGGAAGGACTGAATCTTGCGTTCCCGTTCCGCAACCAGCCGCAACGCCACGGACTGGACGCGTCCCGCGCTCAATCCCGTGTGCAGTCGCCGCCACAGCAGCGGACTCACCTTGTAGCCGACGATACGATCCAGAACGCGACGAGCCTGCTGCGCGTTGACCCGCTGCATGTCGATCTCGCCGGGATGCGCGAATGCATCCGCAACGGCACGCGGCGTGATTTCATTGTACTGCACACGGAAGAACGGTTTCTTCCTTGCCGCGCTCTGCAACGCCTCGCGCAGATGCCACGCGATCGCCTCTCCCTCGCGGTCAGGGTCTGGGGCGAGATAAATCTCCTCGCATTCCTTCGCCGCCTTCTTCAACGACGCGATGACAGAGGTCTTGTCCTTGCTCACCTCGTATTCGGGCTGGAACCCGTGTTCTAAATCGACACCCAGCGAATGTTCCGGCAAGTCACGGATATGCCCGCGAGAGGCGAGCACTTCATACTCCTTACCCAAAAACTTTCCAATGATCCGCGCCTTCGTAGGCGACTCCACAATCACAAGCTTCTTTGCCATACAATCCTCGTTCCTTACCAAATCCTTCGTTACGGGGTCTGCAATCCGACACGTCCGCCCGGCAAGCTCCGCGCCAAACGACGAATCTGCAACCCAACCAAAATCGCGCTGACCTTCGAACTCGGCAGACCGCTGCTCCGAATGATCGAATCAATCAACACACCTTCGGGCGTCAACGCCTCATACACCTTCCGTTCCTCCGGCGTCAAAACCGCCTGCGGACGTTGTCGTGCCACTTCCCTTTTTTCGACCGGAGCACCACCGGGGACCGTTTCCGATTTCGCCTTCCTGCGTTCCGCAATGCCGATCAGGTCGTCCATCTCCTCCATCACATCGTCCGCACTTGTCACCAGCCTTGCGCCTTCCCGAATCAGCTTGTGGCAACCTTGCGACGAAGGCGAGTCGATCCGTCCCGGCACGCACATCACGGTACGGTTGTGATCCAACGCATCCTGTACCGTGATCATCGTCCCGCTTGACAGCGGCGACTCCACAACCAACACCCCTTGACACAACCCACTCACGATCCGATTCCGCATCGGGAAGGTTTGGCGGTCTGGTACCCGGTCTAGCGGATACTCCGTCATCACCGCACCGCCCGACTCCACCATCTCTTTTGCAAGTGCCGTATTCTCCTTCGGATAAAAGCAGTTCAACGCCCCGCCGAGGACCCCGACCGTCTTACCGTGCGCCAAAACCGCCCCCCGGTGAGATTCGCCGTCGATTCCCGTCGCCAGCCCACTTACGATCGTGTATCCAGCGCCAGCCAACTGGTACGCCAGTTTCTTGGCAACCTCCCGACCATAGACGGTAGCGCGGCGCGTCCCGACCATCGCGATACAGCACTGCTTCAACGATTCCAGCGTGCCGCGTGAATAGATCACCAGCGGCGGATCGGGTATCTCCAGCAGTTGTTTCGGATACTCCTCGTCCAGCCATGTCGTGAGGCTCACCTTCATCCGTTCCGCCCGCGCGATTTCCCGCGCCCAATCGACCTGACGGATTTCACGCCGGAACAATTCTGCGCGATGTGCGCCGATTTGCGACACCTCGCACAATTCCGCCTCCGACGCCTCGAAGATCGCAGCATACGACCCCAAGCGGGAAAACAGCCGTTTCACGAAGATGGCTCCGATTCCGGAGACCATATTCAAAGCTATCAATGCCTCTTTTTCCGTCACGTTTTGTCTCTCGTACGGGTTGGTTAAACGGCGAAAGTTGTAGCATAACTCCCCCCAAATGACAAGATTAAGTTGCATAATTCCTTTAGATTTGACAGAATACCCCCCTTCACAAGGAAAACTTATGCCGGAACTGCCTCACCCAAACGACACCAACCGAATTGAGCTGCCGCCTACTGCAACGGTCACGCCGCAGACGGGCAACGGAGATGATGTCCACGCGCCTCTCCGCCTGACGCCGTACCAGCAGCGGAAGCGGAAGTCCCCCTTCTACAAGCTGTTGGAGTGCGTCTATGACGCCGTTCTCATCACGACACCCGACGGTACAATCGTCGAGTGCAACGAACGAGCCTGCGACTTCTTCATCCTTTCTGCCGAACATCTCCTCGGCAAGCCTGTCATCTCTCTCATTTCGGGGGCGTCCCCTATCCTGCTGGAGACGATCCTGAACAATGTGGAAGACAAACGCTACACGCTTGTGGACGCCAAATGCAAACGGTCAGACGGTTCTTCGTTTGACGCGGAAATTGCCGTCAACCGAATGTCGCTCAACGCACATGTCCGTCTGGTGTTTTTTGTCCGCGACATCACGATCCGCAAACAGGCGCAGCTTCAACTGACCCATGCGGTCGAACGACTGCAAGCGCACGACCGTGCGCGAATGGAGTTCGTCTCCAATGTCTCCCACGAATTGCGGACACCGCTGACTTCCATGATTTACGCGG
>JAFYDR010000262.1 GCA_017544725.1 Kiritimatiellia bacterium | reverse complement strand
GTGCCGGACGGAATCGTGAACTCCATCTTCGGCTCGGTCATGTAGGCCGTCCAGGTGACGTTCCTGAACGTCTCGCCGTTGACGAGAAGGCTGAACGAATGGGGGTCGGTCGCATTATTCGCCTGGTCGGGACGCGAGTAGAACGTGGCGTCCGCGCGGCATCGGCCTTCGGAATCGCACAGCTCGTGCGGCACGTCGAAGTAGAGCCACGTGGTGTTCTGCCCAGTACCGATCGTGTAGCCGCGCTTCAGGTGCTTGGAGTTGCCGTCCGTCATGTAATACGTGTGGTTCTTGTTGTCTTCCGCGACGAACGCGGAATCGGCGCCGCCCTTCCAGTCGTAGCCCACCTGCCACGAGCCGCGGATCTCGAAGGCGTCGATCGCGAAGTCCCCGCAAGGCGAAAGTGGCGCCTCACGCTAGCACGAGCAGTTCTTCGGAAGGTATGAGGAAGTCGTATGCACGCATTGATTTGACGCAGGCCTCGAGCGTACCGTCGTAGACAAGCGCGGTACGGACCGACGTCGTCTTTTCCCGCGGCAACGCAGCGACCTTCGCCGCAATCTCGTCAATCGCCTTCTGCCCGATCGCCTTCTGGCGCTTAACCTCGACAATGAACGCATATCGCTCCGTCTGGATCAGCAGGTCGATCTGACAGCCCGGATGGCCCTTGCCGGCCACGCGGCGGTACGGTTCAGCCGAGAGGATCTCGACATTCTCCAGCCCGAGGCGAGGCAGAAGCGACTTGAAGTTGTTGACGACGAGGTTCTCAAACTGAAGGCCCATCACGGCGTCCCATCCCGCAAGGCCTGTCAGCGAGACGAACTCAAACAAGCCCTTCTCGATCCTGTCCCTTGCCGGCAGCATGTACTTGAGGTAGAACCGCACATAGTTGTCCTTCAACCGATAGCGCGTGGAGAGCGCGAGTTCGCCCGTCTTGGGATTCCGTCCCTGGTCGCCTGCAAGGAAACCGGAAAGTTTCAGTTCCTCGAGGTCGTCGGAAAGATGCCCGTTTCGCTTTTTTCCGAGGGCCGCCGCGATGTCCACCAGGGATTTTGGGCCGTCCGCCAGCGTCACAAGGATTGCGCGCTTGCGTTCGGCGCGCGCCCCGAACACGCGGTTGAATATCTGCTCGAAGTCGCGGAACAGGTATCCGTCCGGCGAGAAGCACGTCCGGCGCAGATTCTCCTCGACCGTCTGGGACGGATTCATCTCCTCCAGATACCTGGGCACGCCCCCCGTGACCGACAGGATGTCAACAATGTCACGCGTCGCAAATCGCGACATGTCATCGCCCCAGAAGCGAACGCAATCCCGAAGGCGAAGTTCGGGCAGAATGAAATCGATGGACGGACGTCCGACAAATCCGGCATTGTCGAGGATGTTTTTCTTGATCCAGGCGGAAACCGATCCGCAAAGTACCAGAATGAGCTTGTCATGCCGCTTGAACTTGTTGTCCCATGCCACTTTCAAATCTCCAGGGAAATCGGGGGATTTCTCCCCCATCCAGGATATTTCATCCAGTAGCACAACCGTCCAGACGTCATCCGTAATCACGCTGTCAAGGAAGGCAAACGCCTGTGTCCAACTGGACGGCGTCACCTCCGGCAGCCTTGTCTGATCTGCCAGCTGCCGCCCGAATGCCGCCCGCTGATCCTCGTCCGTGACTTCCTTTTTCTTCCCATTTGCACCTTCTTCTTCCCCAGATCGTGGCGCAATGCCCTCAAGCTTGATGAAACGGCACCTGTTCAATGCGGCAAAATGCTCAAACAACGTGCTCTTTCCAATGCGACGACGCCCCCGGCACGTGACGAGCGAGGATGTCGGCTTGTCCAGAAGTTCCTTCAAACGCCGCAATTCATACTCTCTTCCAAAAAACATAATGCCTCCAATTTGGCTTGTGCGAGTGAATTATCGCATATTTCCCGTGAACAGTCAACCTATTCGGGCACACTTTTACAAAAAAATGAAAAGTGTGCCCAAGTTGACCGGCTGTAAAACGGGCACACTTTTATGGAAAACATGAAAAGTGTGCCCGCGAGAAGAATGGATTTTCGGGCACACTTTTCGGGAGGGTCGCAATTTATTGCGACCGTCGGCGCGAGTGGTGGCGGTGCGCGGACTACCGGATGAGGATCTGCGTGCCGGATGCATACCCGAAGCGCAGTTCATTGCCGCGCACGTAGAGCATCCACCGATTGTCCAGACC
>JAFYDR010000017.1 GCA_017544725.1 Kiritimatiellia bacterium | reverse complement strand
GTCACTCGTCACTACTTCGCTCAGCGAAGTTATGGGTAGCGAAATGGCTTGTTTGACATGGGGAGTTGGTATATACTCTTCGGCAGTGATTGGGAGGTAAACGATGAGAAGAGTGATCTCGGTAGTGACAGTGTTTGGGCTGCTGTCTGGTGTTTGGGCGGATGAGGAACTGGCGACGGGCTGGAAGTTCGCGAAAGATCCGACGCAGAAACTGGAGGCGGCAGGTGTCGATTTCGATGATTCCGGCTGGACGGAGGTGCGGGTGCCGCACGACTGGGCGATTTTCGGTCCGTTCAATCCGGCGGAACATGGCGGTTCTGGCAAGTTGCCGTGGCGCGGCGTGGGTTGGTACCGTAAGTCGTTGACGCTGGATGCTGCGGAGAAGGGCAAGTCTGTCTTTTTGGATTTTGATGGCGTGATGGCTTCGCCGCAGGTATATGTGAACGGGCGATTAGCTGGCGGTTGGAATTATGGGTATTTGGGATTCCGGGTTGACGCGACGCCGTTCGTGAAGTTTGGGGAGAAGAATGTGATCGCGGTTCGCGCCTCCACGTTGGATCATCGTTCTCGCTGGTATCCCGGTGCGGGCATCTACCGTAAAGTCGTGTTGCGTTTTCAGAATCCCGCACACTTCGCCTATCACGGAATACAGGTCACGACTCCGGTTGTGGAGAAGTCGCGTGCCGTCGTGGCGGTGAAGTGGGAGGTGGAAAACGCGCCGCAGGACGCGACGGTCACGGTGACGATTGAGCGCAACGGCGCGACGGTCGCGACAAGCACGCCTCTCTCGGCTACGGTGAGGGACGCAAGTCTAACGGTAGAGAATCCCGCACTGTGGGATGTGGTTTCACCGAATCTCTACACAGCCGTTGTGAAACTGCTCTCAAGCACGGGGGCGAAGTTGGCGGAAGAGCACGTTCGTTTCGGAATTCGGACAATCGCATTCCCGGTCGCGGGCGGCAGCTTGACGAACGACTGGGCTGCGAACGGATTCCACCTGAATGGACGCAGGGTACAGTTCAAGGGGGTTGACCTCCATTCCGATTTAGGGTTGCTGGGAATGGCGTTCAACAAGTCGGCGATGCGTCGCCAGTTGACACTGATGAAAGAGATGGGGGCGAATGCGTTGCGCACCAGTCACAATCCTCCCGCCCCTGAAGTGTTGGATCTTTGCGATGAGATGGGAATCTTGGTGTGGGACGAGTGCTTCGACAAGTGGGACGGAACGGCTGGGCGTAGGAATGACGAGAACCTCGAAGCGTACGTCGTCCAGAACCTTCAGGCATTCGTCAAGCGCGACCGGAACCATCCGTCGGTGGTAATCTGGTCGATGAGCAACGAGATCGGCGAGGGGGACCCCGACAACCCAAAGAACAACGGGTTGACGCGTGCGCGGTGCGCGGTGTTCCGTGAAAAGATGCGGGAACTGGACACGACTCGCCCGATCGGAAACGGGAACATTTACTTCATGTCGGAACCGAAGGTTTTGAACAAAGGCATCTACGAAGATCTGGACATAACCGGGTGGAACTATGGAGCCTGCTACCGTCGGGTCAAGGCGAAATATCCAAACAAGCCGATTGTCTATTCCGAATCCGCATCGGCGTTTAGTACTTACGGTTTCTATCTCAATCCGCCGCCAGACGGGAAACATACTTACGGGAATGACCAGTTTCAAGTTGACTCCTACGACCATAACGCAGGACCTGACATTCCGGATGTCGAGTTCGACTACATGGAGCGTGACCGTTACGTTTGCGGTGAGTTTGTCTGGACGGGCATTGACTATCTGGGTGAACCGACACCATTCGCGAAGGAATCCCGTTCCTCCTATTTCGGAATTGTTGACCTGACTGGCGTTCCAAAAGATCGGTACTACCTCTACCGCAGCCACTGGAACAGGAACGATGAAACGATCCATATCCTACCGCATTGGAACTGGAAGGGGCGTGAGGGCAAGAGTGTTCCGGTCTATGTCTATACCAGCGGAGACCGCGCGGAACTCTTCCTGAACGGGCGTTCTTTGGGGATGCGCGAAAAGGGAGAGAAGCCGTTTTCCAAAATGCCGAATCTGCTAGCCTCTGCGAAGGTCACCGCATCTTCGAGCGAGATCGACCATGCAAACGTGGAAGAACACGCGGTGGACGGGAACAGTCAGACGCGCTGGTGCGCAAGTAGCAGTAATCTACCCGAATGGCTTCAATTCGATTTGGAGGATGTTCGGACTTTCGCGACCGTGGCGATCGATTTTGAATTCGCTTGCGAGAAATATGCGTACGAGTTACAGGTATCGATGGATGGTGAGACATGGACGCCCTTCTTCTCCAAAAAGAAGGGCGAGAAGAACAGACCTGTTTTGAAGACTCCCGTGACGGCGCGATTCTTCCGAGTGCTTGTGACGGAAGCGGACGGAGTATTTGCTTCAATCCGCGAGGTTTATGTCGGGGAGAAACCGCAGGAGATACCGCCGTTTTCCTCCTACTACAACGTCTGCGGTAAGTATCGTCTGCGTTGGTTCGATGTACCGTACGAACCGGGCGAACTCAAGGTTGTCGCCTATCGTGGAGAAAAACGTATTGGGGAGACCGTGATGAAAACGGCAGGGGAACCGACCGCATTGAAACTCACGGTCGAACCGAAGCTGGCGAACGATCCTGATGCGTTGGTCTGGGTTCAAGTCGATGTACTGGATGCCGCCGGTATCCGAAATCCGTTGGCGATGAACCGCGTGAATTTCCGACTCGATGGTCCCGGCAGGGTTCTCGGCGTGGGGAATGGAAATCCACATGCCTTCGAGGCTTTCACTGAAACGGCGTCTCATCCGCTCTTCTTTGGGAAAGCGATGGCGGTAATTCGCCGTGATGCGCCCGGCGAATTGAAGTTGACGGTCACATCCGATGGATTGACAGCGGCAAGCGCGACGCTTTGGTAGCTGGAAGTAGGGAGGCGGAGCCGGTTAAGCGTGTTAAGCAGGGCGGCTACGCCGCAATGAAGAATGAAGAAATAAGAATGAAGAAAGAAAAGTACCACAGTTTTTCATTCATCATTCCGAACGAAGTGAGGCAACGAGGACGTTGCCCCTCCCTCATGCCCCGAAGGGGCGAAAGTACACAGACGGGGGCAAGCGAAGCGCGGCCCCCGGAATCAAACAAAGGCATTTTAGCCCTGAAGGGGCGACACAATCTGGGGTGGCAAAGCCGTCGGCTGGATGAGCGTGTTAAGCTGGGTAAGCTGAGAAGCTGAAAAGCTGAAAGGCTGAGAAGCGAGCCGCTGGGGCGGCAAAGCCGTCGGCTGGATAAGCGAGTTAAGCCGGGTAAGCGTGTTAAGCAGAAGTCTGAAGTTCGAAGTCTTACAACGGGCGCAACAAGCTCGTCCCGATACGGGCAGCGAGGACGGCTGTCGCCAAATGAAATGCTACTGTTCTTCATTCGTCATTTTTCATTCTTCATTCCGAACGAAGTGAGGCAACGAGGACGTTGCCCCTCCCAGGGCGGCTAACGCCGCTAGTGGGGTAAGTGTCCCTTCGGGACTAAGTTGGTTAAGTGCTCATGCGGGACTAAGTGGGGAAGCCACACTTCGAGCCAGAAGCTCACTTAGGGCGAAGCCCACTTAATCCTATCTCTCTTCATTCGTCATTGTCGCCGCAAGGCGGCACTTCATTCTTCATCCCGAACGAAGTGAGGCAACGGGGGTGTTGCCCATTCTCAATCATAGCGAAATAATATATGGATTTTTGGTATTATTTCGGTGTAACGAAAAAATATCTGATTTTTACGATTTCTTTTCGCCATAGTTTGTGGTATAATGAATTCAATTCCGAACCATCGAAAGGAAAAGCCATGAAGCGTTCATTTTATATCGACCAGATTTCCCCTTTCATCGACAAAGGGGTCGTCAAGGTATTCACGGGCATTAGACGATGCGGGAAATCCCATATTATGGGTATGGTGCGCGACATACTGCTGTCAAATGACGTTCGCAAAGATCAAATTGTCGAGGCGAACTTTGAATCGAAGAAGATCGATTTTGTGAAGACGCAGGATCTTGTGTTTTCGCATGTGAAGGTCTGTTCGGAGAATGTCGGCGGAAGGCGTCTTTATTTGTTGTTTGACGAAATACAGGAGCTGGAGGGGTGGGAGAAGCTTGTCAATGCACTTCTAGTGGATTTTGATGTCGATGTGTACCTGACAGGCTCGAACGCCAAATTGTTGTCGGGGGAGTTGGCGACCTACCTTGGTGGTAGGTATGTAGAGATACATGTCTTTCCGCTGTCCTTCGGCGAAGTCCTCGAATGGCGACGTGCGGAGAATCCGAATGTGTCGGTGAAAGAGGTATTCCGTCGATTTGTGCGCGAAGGCGGCATGCCTTTCATCCATGACGCGAACATACAGGGCGATTCCGCCATGTCCTATTTGTCTGACGTGTTTGGATCGGTGGTTGTAAAAGATATCGCCAAACGGCACAAAGTAAGGGATATTGACTTACTGGAACGGATCCTGACTTATCTCATTTCGGAAGTCGGCCACGTGTTCTCTGCGTCATCCATTAAAAAGTACCTCCGACATGAAAACCGTGATATCGCGCTTGAGACGTTGTACAACTACCTTAAGTACGCAGAGGAGGCATGTTTGACAGTGCCGTTGAAGCGAACTGATCTTGTCGGGAAGCGTGTGTTGACCAGTCAGGAGAAAATCTATCTTGCCGACCATGGGTTTCGTGAGGCGCTGTTTGGGAACAACGAGGCGTCTATCGACCAAATACTTGAAAACATCGTGGCGACCGATCTGGTGCGTAGGGGATTCGACGTGAGCGTCGGTTTGGTTGGAAAAAAGGAAGTCGATTTCGTCGCGGAGCGCGGACGGAATAAGTTCTATGTACAGGTGGCGTATCTCATGCCGACGGCAGAAATCCGTGAGCGCGAGTTTTCAGTCCTTGAGCAGATACGGGACAACTATCCCAAGTATGTTCTCTCGATGGACGAAATGAATTTTTCACGAGACGGCATCATCCATCGTCCGATAGATGAGTTTCTCTTAGACGTACAGTTTTGACGATGGCATAAAACTTAAAAACCTCGTTTGAAGTCTCACGCGGAGACGCGGAGTCGCAGAGGAAGAGGGAAACGCCGTACTGACAGGGGTGAAAACGATACTCGGTTCACACAAGGCAAGAAATACCATTCCACAACAGAGGAATTTAGGTAAAAATGTGCCATTTTTGTTCTCATAGGGCGCGAAAAGGGACAACCCCTTTTGCTACAGTCCATTGATACAGTTACGTGGATGTCGCACGAGGTTCTGCCCCCAGTTGGTTTTCAGTTTGTCGCCAAGGTGGAGGCTCTCCATACGGGATACTGTCTTGAAAAAAACTCACTATGAAAGTTCAGAAAATCGCTCTACGAAAATTCCGAAAGTCTCTCTATAAAAATACTGAAAACCTCACTGTCTGAATTGACAAGAGAGGGGTGTATGGTATATAATACACGCGGCAGGAGGATTTATGGACATAAAAAAGTATCGTAAGAGATTGATTGACGAGACGGTAGAATTCTATCTTTCAACCTTTGGCGCAGTCTGTCTGGAAGGTCCGAAATGGTGCGGTAAGACATGGACGAGCACAATGCACTCAAAGAGTGCATTTATGTTGGCCGATCCTACGGATAATTTCGCCAACCGGGAGTTGGCGCGAATGGACGTGACAAAGGCTCTTGAAGGAATCTCGCCCCATCTGATAGATGAATGGCAAGAAATTCCAGCGATATGGGATGCGGTGCGGTATGCGGTTGACCAGACAACTGAAACGGGACGTTATCTGCTGACAGGCTCATCTACCCCGAAATTGAAGGGTGTGATACACTCTGGAACTGGACGCATTGCAAGTTTGAAGATGCGTTCAATGAGCCTGTTCGAGAAGGGCGACTCGGAGGGAATCGTGTCCCTTGACGATGTGTGCAAGGGAAAGGACATAGGTGTGTGCAAGGGGCATAGTCCGTCTGTCGAAGACATCGCGTCTTTCGTTGTTTGTGGTGGCTGGCCAGGGTCCATCGGCAAGTCATTGCGACAGGCCGCGCTCATTCCTCGCGAATACGTGGAGAACGTCGTCAACATCGACATCAACAAGATCGACGGCATTGAACATGATCTTCTCAAGGTAAGGAAATGCCTGCGTTCGCTCGCGCGAAACGAGTCCACCTCCGCGAGCATGGCAACGATACGCGACGATATTGAAGAGAAAGACGAATCCTCGCTCGGCATCAATACCGTTTCAGGATACATCAACGCCTTCAAGAGAATCTTTCTGACGAACGACATAGAGCCGTTCTCGAAGTTCCTGCGTTCGCCCGTACGGATAAAGCAGATGGTGAAGCGGCATTTCTGCGATCCGTCCATACCTGCCGCCTTGCTTGGCGCGACGGAACGGATGCTGCTGCGGGACTTCAGGACATTTGGGTTGTTGTTCGAGTCTTTGGCCATCCGCGATCTGCAGATATACGGAGAAGTGCTTGGCGCGAAACTGTTTCATTATCAGGACTACGAAGGGCGCGAGATAGATGCCGTTCTTCAGTTCGACGATGGTGCGTGGAATGCATTCGAGATCAAGCTGAATCCGATGCAAGTGGACGAGGCTGCGGCTAATCTGCTCAAGATCGCAACGCTTTTCAAACACAATCCTCCAACATCGCTTGCTGTGGTGGTGGGGAAGTCCGGTATGGCGTACAGACGTCCGGACGGCGTGTATGTCCTACCGCTGACATTGCTGAAGCCGTAGATGCGCGGGGACGACACCTTTGATCTATTAGGATCTATTGAGGAGAACGGTAAATGAAAAGAAAGTTAGGAATGATTCTTGTGCTGTGCGCTGCGGTCACGGCGGAGGCGGGTAACGGTCGCGAGATGTGGGACATCTACACCGACTTCGGCCTCTTCGAGGGCGAGGTGAGCAAAACCGAGAAGGGGTTTGCGGCCGACGAGAACGGCATCCGCGTCGAGACGGAGGTGGAGACGGGCGTGGCGGGCGTCACGCGCCGCCGCACGGTCGTGCGGAACCTGTCGGAGAAGCCGCTCGTCGCGACGTGCCTGCTGGACTCCTTCCGCTTCGAGGGCGGTGACTTCGAGGTCTATACGCAGGCCAACACGTGGATGAACGAAAGCCGCGGCGCGTGGCAGCCACTCCACACGGGCGTCGAGGCGCGCGGCGGCGGGATGCGCACCGCGTACGGCGCCGCGCCGATGCTCGCGCTCTGGAACGCGCAGACGCAGCGCGGGCGCGTGTTCCACC
>JAFYDR010000261.1 GCA_017544725.1 Kiritimatiellia bacterium | reverse complement strand
TGCGTGGAGACCACGGAGGTGCAGACCGAGGCGGGAAAGTTCAGGTGGTCAACCGAATCCATACGCCGCGACGAGCTGTTCCTGGAGCTGCTCGGCGTGCCGCGCCGCGAATAGTGGTCGTGTTAGACGACTTTTAGGTTGGAGATCTTCGAACCACAACTTGGAACATTCCTTACCGGGCTGGAACGAGGAGCAGGAAAATCCTGCGTCCTCCACCCGTTTTCGGAAACAACTTTCGCGTACACGAGAACGATCCAACTCTCTGCCCACGTCCCCCACATACGCGAAGTTCTCTAGTCCCCGACGGAGCAGAAGATCTGCCGCCGCACGGGAAACATCGCGGTCATCTAGGCAAACCTCTCCACAGAAGGATTGGGACTGCGTTCGTTCTAGGACATCCATGCAGACGACTGGAATGGAGGGGAGGGCGTTTTTCACGGGGCCGATGATTCGCTGGATGCTCATCTCCTGTCCGATGATTCCGTCTGCGTTCCACTCGGAAAACTTTTTGCTCCTGATGAGTTCGGGAATCGCCTTGGAACTAATTTGGTGAATCTGCCAATTCCCGACCTCCGAAGCAAAGCGTAAGATGCCAGAGAAACGGTCTCTGTCTGCCTTGATTTCGTTCAACGAAATCACATAGACGCAAAAGTTTCGTCTCGTTTGAACCAATTGTAAAAACCCTTTTGTATGCGGGACCTATAACTTCGCTGTGCAAAGTAGTGACAGGCGGCGAAACCGCCAGCTGAGAAGCGGGGAAGCTGAGTTATTCCCCATGAATATTCCCGTTTGCAGAGCGGGCGGGGCGCTTGCCTGTAACTGCATTGTCAGCAAATAGGAATGAAAACAACTGGAACAACTGGTAAAAACAACCTTGTACACCCGGGCGCAACCGCATACGGTTTCAATATCGGCGGGTGGTTGCCCGCCGTATAAGAAGAAGTTGTTTTTACAAGTTGTCATGGTTGTTTTCACTTGATAGCCCACTTACATTCCCGTGTGCTGTGCGGGCGACGGGCTTGTCATCGGCTACCGAATCGTGATGACGGTTCCGCTCCGTCCGTAGATTAGGCAGAGGGCGTTGTCGCGCCGGACTACACGCCAGTCCTCCAAATCCACCTCGGTCGAGAATGTTCCCGTGGGTGCGTTCGCGAATGTGACCAACGGCAGGACGGTGCGCTGCAGCGAACGGAGCGTCTCTGCCGTCGCGCTGATCTCGAATCGAAGTGTGCCGGAGAGTTGTGCGTCACCAACGACAGTAACGGCATCGTGATTCGCTGCGGAGGCGATGTCCATCTGGAAAGTCGTGCCGTCCGCAGAGAAGGTGCAACCATGTTCTTCCTCACCGAAGGCGAGCGTACCGCAGTTGTTATCAGAACCAGGCGCAAGGATCGAGCCGTCTGCAAAGGAGAAAGCAGTGGAGGCGGTGGTCGGGGTGAGGACGGCATCTCCGCCAAGCGTTCCGGAGACTGCGTAGGCACCGCAGTTCGTGTGTGCGCCGGTGATGCGGAGTTCAGCTCCAGCCGGAATCGTGGTAGTTCCGGTGTAGGTGTTCGTGCCGAAAAACTCCAGCGTATTCCCGGCGGCAACCGCCAACTTGCCTGTGCCGTTGATAACGACATTCGAGGCGACGTGTCCCGCGAACTCCAGTGTGCCTTCACTGCGCAGGTAGATAGATGCGTCCCCCTGGTTGTTCAGGATATCCCCGGCAAGCGTGGCGGTTTTGTTCTGCCATACGAGGAGAACGAGCGTCGTGCCGTTCAGGTCGATGTCATTCTCAAAGGTCAGATTTCCGTCTGCCAGCGCATCTTGCAACACGAGACGCGAATTGGACGGGAATGCACTCGAATCGTGCTTGAGAACGGCACCGTTGCCGCCGAGGTTTACCGTCAGGTCGCCGCCGTACGCGCTAAAGCCACCCTGTACGTTGTTGTACGCGGCATGACCCGTCCACGAGACCTGTCCCTTGCCGGTGCCAAAGGGACGGTTGAATGTTCCGCTTGTTTGAATCGTTCCATAGGCTTTCATCGCGGCAGCACACAAGTGGATTTTCGCATGGGGACTAAAGTTATTGCCGCGGACTGCATTGCAGACATAGTAGTTTCCCGTGAATGAGGACTGGTCGCCGGAGAGGACAAAGATTTCTGTGTATTCGCCGTAGCCGAGGAGGATAGCGCCCTCGCCAGAGAGTGGTCCCGCAATTGTGTTGACGCGTCCAGCCGTGGCGTTCCACGGCTGGAGTTGGAACGAGCCGTTGCGGTGAATCTCGATCGGACGGTTGGCGGCGAGATTGATCGCGCCATAGTAGTTCGCGATGGCGGAGTTGCCGGAGACGCGGAGCGGTTTCCCGGCGGCGCCGAGCGAGGCATCGGAACGGATTACCAGCCCGGCGTGAATCAGGTTCAAGCCGCCGGAAAAGGTATTGTTCTCGCTGAGCATCCAGATCAAGGCTCCCTTCTGCGGTGTTCCTAGATTAGGTGCACGTCCACCGTTTGCAGACGCATCCACACTGACGCCGGCCAGTGTGACTTGCATCGGCGTTTCCGAGTCCGGATCGACAAATGGACCGCCCATGAGGAAACGGCGGTTGTTGTAGCCGATGCGGCTTTCCGTGTTCTTTTCCAAAATGACCATGCCGCCGGGAACGCGGGTGGTGATGCCGCCGTTCTCGTTGACGAGACGCAGGACACTCTGGTTGCCTGTCGTTACGCCAAGGATCATGCCGGATTTAATCTCGACATTCCCCGCGCGGTTCAGATAGAGTTGCTGCTCGCCAGAAGAGGTGAAGAAAACGCTGTTCACGGCAGTCGCATCCTGCCTTGTCGTTCCCTGCGGAGCAATGTAGTTGGCGTCTTCCGCGAATGTTGTTGTCTTGGGGGCGATGGAGAGACTTCCATCCGCGCCACGTTCAAAGAGGAGCATATCCGTCAAGTTGAAAAGGCCGTTGACGACAGGGCTAACCGTGGAGCTGGAGAGGTGGTCGGTGGCATCCAGCGTGACGGACAGTAGGGAATTCGTCGAAATATCCACCAGCCCGTATTCGCGTTCGTAGTTCCGGAAGCGCAGTGCGTAACCTTCGGTGTCATCGTTCGGCGAGTTTACGGAGTAGATGCGTCCCAGTCCGTCACGAGCGAGAAGTGTGGCAAGTTCCTGCCGATTGGTTGCACCTGCCGTCTTTGCGAAGCCGAAGCGGTAGGCAGTCTCTCGGTCTGCCGACGAGAATACCAGCACCGTGTTGGTGGAGAGGCTGTTCTCGGTAATGGTCTGTTTTTCGGTGAACTGTCCTCCTGAAAGCTCCAATTCCCGTAATTCGGGGAAACTGCCCGCAGGGTCGAGATTGACATACCCGCGCTGGATGCGGAGGTTGCCATCAAAGAAGTTTGTCGCATTCTGAGTCCAGGTCATGTTGTAGTCGCAGGTGCTCGTCCATGTTCCCGGCGTATTCTCTGACAACGTGACCGATGCTGCGGCACCGCTTCCACTCTTTGAGGCGAACGAAACTGTCAGCACGTCGTCCGCCGCATAGCCTTCACCCCGGCAGGTCAGCACCAAGCGCTCAATCGCGCCCGTGTGGTTCACGATCGCTACCGCCGTTGCGTTGGAGCCGCTGCCGCCGGTAATCGTCACCATCGGCGCCGCGACATATCCGCTCCCCGCCGCGTTCAGCGAGATTGATTCGACGCCGTATCCGCCCGCACTCCGGAACGAAGTGCCTTTCGTAACACTGCCAGAGTTACCCATGTCGAACGTACCTCCACCGGGATAGAAGACGGTACGTCCGTTCTGTGCGCCCCAGTTGGAGACTCGATTGGGGATCGTCAATTTACCACCATTGAAATTCATCCAGCAGTCGTTGCCGTTGTTGCCGACGCTCAATTCCGTATCGACACGAAGCTCGCCGCCCTCGTTGAGGTTCAGTATAGCCGTATTTCCTGCACCTCTATATCCAGTATGGAATTTCTTACACCGTAGGTATCCACCGTTTGCGATGGTCAACTCTGAATGGCCTCCTTGTACACCATCATCCCATAGGCCGACTTGGACAGAAAAGTTTGTAGAAGGGTGCCCGGAATTCCCCTCCCAATAAGCACTCGCGTTCAAACCCCACGAACCGACCTGAATGTTCTGTGAATCCGTCGTGTTGGTCGCAAGGCTGATCGTTCCTCCTAAGAAATCGTACTGCGCATAGTTCTGTGGTCGAGTTCCGACACGAAGAAAATTCCCCGAAGTTGAATCGGAACGGAACGTGCCGCCGTCCTGACGGAAATAGGCGGAATGCGTTTCATAAGACCCGTTCTTCGTCTGTAAGAGCATCGGGCGTCCGGCTGTCAGGTGTAGCGTACCTCCCTCTTCCAGAAAGACTGCGGCATCTCCAGCAAGCGTCGCGTTGTAGGGACGACCGACGGACAAGTCGGAGTTCTTGATGGTGAGTGAACCGCCGTTCCGAAGTACCAGCCGTGTCGGGTAAACGAGACCGATCCAGTTGTCCAACTGCCCTACCACTTCGTTTTCAAAGACGACATTTCCGCCCATCACGCGGAAGTTGGAATTCGGGGTGAGAGAAGCACCAGTGAAAATCTGCCAGTAAGTGGTAGTGTCACTGGCCCCCGGATAAAACTGACCGATAGCAAGCGGGGAGGGGACGCAGATGGTTTGGTCACCTGTTTGCCCCGTCGTTCGGGTATTCGCCGATGTCATGTACGAGCCATTCTTCCAGTTGGCGGTATCGGTGAAGTTATACTCGCCGCCAGCGATTGGTACCCAGTCCGCGCTCCGCGCAAGACCGTAGCCCAAGATGACTGCGATTATCACAAACATACTCTTCTTCATTTCATTCTCCTCTGTTAAGCTGGCTAGGCGTATTAAGCCAGTCAAGCTGGTAAAGCGTGTTAAGCTGAGAAGATGGCAGTAGGCAATAGCGACAAGCGCGTTCCTTCCGTTTTCATTCGTCATTCTTCATTCCGCACGAAGTGAGGCAACGGGGACGTTACCTATCCCGAACGGTCGATTGCTGTCGAAAAACTACTCCCTACTGCCTCCACTCTGCTTCGCCGTCGCACGACCCTCCAATTCCACACGTTCCAACGGTGCGGTTACGTCGTACTTCTTCGTCGTGCTGTCCGGCAGGAATACGTTTCGGATTACGGAGTCCTGCAACGGTCCCTTGATCCAGACACCGACGCGTCCCTTCGCAATCACGCCATCGACCAAAATGTTGCGCATCTCGCCCATCTGCGACCGGCGGATGCTCGAATAGTTGACGTCACCGATGCGGATCGTCGCCTGAGCGCGCGGATCCTTCCCGGTGGCCGTATCCACGATATCTCGCACGATGATGTTGTACAGCTTTACTCCGTCCTGGTTCAGCAACCGCACAATCCCGTGACCGCCCACGCACTTGGTCTGCACATTCCGGATCGTGATGTTGTAAATGTCGTCGTTCTCCGTCGGCCAGTTGCCGCCAATCTGCATTCGACGCATCTGCGGGTTGTGCGAAGCCTTTTCGTTCCGCAGTCCAGTCAACGCCACAGCATCGTCACCGACACGCCCGAAGATGTTCTCGATCAGGATGTCGTGGCAGCCCTTGCGGACATCAACCCCGTCCTGATTCGGCATCCGGTTCGTGTCGCGGAAAGTGATGTTCGAGATCCGTCCGTCGCAGCAACCGTTCTCCACGGAGATTCCCCACGCCTGTGTCTCGTGCAATGTCACGTTCTCGATGGTGAATCCTTGCACTGCGCAGAAGAGGATACCGATCGTACGCCATCCGCTCTTGTCGCCCGGCGGGTTGAAATGCGCCTTCAATCCGCCGCTCAAGACAGCATGACCGATACCCGTCACGGTGATGTTACGGTTGGTCTCGATTCGCTCTAACGTTGCCCCCGCGTTGCGGATAATGTTGTCCTGTACGCCCGGCGCGAGACGCACCAAGCAGTCGCTCAGTCGCAACGTGAAATCATCAGGCAAGAGAATCGCCCGGTCAATCAACCAGACAGCATCTTTCCTTGCCGCATTCATCCGAGGGATCTCGATCGACCGATCCCCCGATTCGCACGCCTTTGCGATCGCCTGCTCGATCCGTTCGCTGTCGCTTCCGGAAAACTCATTCGGCGTGACCGCACCAAACGACGACCAAGCCGCCAACAGCACGGTTCCGACAAACACCCATGCAATTCTTTTCATAGCGGTTATTGTACCATATTCACAGATAGAATAAATGCTAATTCCAGCAAAATAATGTGCGATTTTGGGAAATCACGATTTTCTAGGCTGCTTGC
>JAFYDR010000260.1 GCA_017544725.1 Kiritimatiellia bacterium | reverse complement strand
CCGCCGTGGCACAGGCACTACGGGGCTTTGCCGAGCCGGTGTGGCTTGCGTCGATCTCTCCCTTGTAATTCCACGTCCACTTTCCCTCGTTGTCGAGAAGGACGTTGTAACACAGGATTTTGTTTGTCTCATGAATCGACCAAACAGTATAGGCCGTTCCAGCGAGTCCAATCGAGACTGACGCGGTAAATGCCGCCAGCATCAGAGTCATTCTTCTCATGTCATACCTCTTTCTCTTGATTCATTTCTCCCCGTCCTGTCAGGGAATCAGGGAACACAACCGTAGGCTTCACATCCTTTGAATGGCGATGGAATGATTCCGTCTTATGGCTTTTTCCAGTCGTTGTTCTTCAGGTGGTAAAGGAAACCGTCTTCGCAACCGAGGATCACCTCGGGCACGCCATCGTTGTCGAAATCGACGGTGGTGGGACTGGTGGTGTGGGCGGCCAACTGCTGTCCGCTCATGTCGCCCATGTCCTTGAAGTACCAGTTGCCGTCCTTCACTTCGATCTGGAGATAGAAGCGGGAGTTCTTGCCGTTCATGATCAGGTCTGGCTTACCGTCTCCGTTCCAGTCGCAGATGGTGATTTTGCGTCGTCCCGTTGCGCCGCCGATGCCGCCGTTCCACGCCTTCGGGTCTTTGCGCGCGGTGGGATGGATCACTTCGCCGTTCTCATCTCGGAACGCCTTACGCGGAGATTTCAGGATGAGCTTGCCGTCTTTCTTCGCACGCTCGAAGAAGGCGAGATCACCTTCCTGATCTACCATGACCAAATCCGTCAGCCCGTCGCCGTTCATGTCGAACATAACCGGCGTGGTGCGCCACTGGGTGATTAACTCTTTCGGGTTGTCGGTTTTTTTCGGCTTGTACCACCCGAAATCGAGTTCCGGTTGCTCACCGTCCCACTCCACCTCAATGCCGATCGGCACAGCAAGCTTCGGTGCCTTGCGTGTTCCGATGTTGCGGAAGAGGAGCGGCTTGCCCCAAATCGAATTCGCCATGATATCCGGCAGTCCGTCGCCATCCCAGTCGGCAACGCTCAGGCAGGTGTATCCCCACTTCGCTTCCGCCGGTCCCTGAATGGAACCGTTGTGTCCGGCCATGATGCGGATCGGATTCGCGGTGAGCATTCCGCCGCGCGAGGCGAAATCACGTGTCGCGTCAAACGGTTCGCAGCTCAGTAACTTCGCCTCCGCCCACTTCGGCTCCGCCACGCCAGGACCGCTCAGATTCTCAAAGAAGCAGATGTATCCCGTCGAGTTGCCGCAAATCAGATCGTAATCGCCGTCGCCGTCCCAGTCCACACCTGCTGGTGTGCAGAGGATGCCGAAGTTCACCAAGTCCGCCTCTTGTCTCAGGAAGACGGGCGGATCGAAGACCGGCATCCGGTCAACCACCTTGCCTGTGTTGTGGTAGAAGGCAACGCGGCCGTCCTCTTCGCCGGAGACCATGTCCATCAATCCGTCGCCATCCCAATCGACTGCGGCTGGCGTGATAATGCACAGTTCGCCGTGCAGACGCGTCCCCTTCGAGTCGCGCAACAGTCGTCCAGAGGTATAGACCGGTGCGGTACGCGTCCCGATGTTCTCGTAGTAGGTGAGGTTGTCGAGGAAGTCGCCCACGATCAAGTCGAGGTCTCCGTCACCGTCCCAGTCGTGAAACATCGGCATCGCGTTCCCGAAGACATCGACCGGCGTCTCGTTCTCCAAACGTACGATTTTCGGTGTACCCCACTTCTCCGCGCCGTCCGTGCCCGACTCGTTGCGGATCCAATAGACGTGGCCGTGAATCTGTCCGTTCTTCCAGTTGCCGTACTCGTCGTAGGCATTGTGCCAGCCGTACTGAACCCAGTCGCCGATGCCGACAATCAGATCGTCCTTGCCGTCACCGTCGTAGTCGGCGAGCCGCCACATGTTGCAGCGAACGCCGTTGTAATGGATGTTGTGCGGCAGATCTTTCAAGGGGGTGAGACCATCCCATCCCGTCTTCGAAAACTCCCACGTGATCTGGTTCTGCCTCAGTACCGCTACGCGCCCGTCCGGATAGGTTTTGGCGGAAACGTTGCTGCACCCCTCTCCGACTTTCTTTGCAGGCTTGAAAATCGGGAAGGCGTTTTTCTTTCCCTTCTCCGTCGGGTTCTCAAAGTACCAAGTGCCGCGCCACGTGGGAATACCCCAGTTCGAAACGATGAGGTCTAGGTCGCCGTCGCCGTCGTAGTCGAACGCTATCGGGTAGCAGATCAATCCCGTCTTGAGGTAGGGCTTTGCCTCAGGATTGTTGTACTTCAGCGGGGTGTAATCGTGCGGACGCTCGGGATCAAACCGCTTGTACGCGAAAGCCTTTCCTGAGGTGCGCAGTCGTTCGGCGGCAGCTAGCCGACGACGTTCCGTCGCGCCGGAGAGCGCGTCGGTGAGGTTCAGCAAATCGCACGCGCTTGGTACGCCAGAGGCACGAACAATCGCCTTGCCGGTGTCGGGATTCCAAGCGACGATGCTTCCCGTGTGGTCCGCAAAACAGAACTCGCCGTTCACCAACGCGCCGGAGAAGGCGTTCTGAATTTGGATCGGAGCCCGCTGATGTTTCGCGGCACCGGTAATCAGATCGATCGTTTCCGGACGCTTGCAGGGAATCAGCAGACGGTCGCGGTCGTAGTCGAACAGCAATCCGCCGTGCGCTTGTGCCGGAGATGAATAGGATGCTTTGCATATCGGCTTGTCGCCGGAGACATCGAACGCGGCAATTTCCCCATTCCCGCGATTGGCAGCGTAGAGCAATCCATCCGCTCCGAAAGCCAATGTACGCGGAATGGCAAGTCCCGTTGTAAGGTAGATGCCGCCCTTGCCGTCAGAGAGACGGAAACGGAAGAGCCGATGCGCATTTTGACCGAACGCGCTGCAAACATAGAGGTAGTCCCCCTGGATCGCGATACACTCGGGACGCGCGGGCATCTTCGCCAGCATACCCAAGAACTTACCGTCCGGCGAGAACTTCAGGATCGCGCCGGTGGAAGAGTTGTCGAGTCGGTCACCTAGATAAACAATTCCATTGGCGGCAGCTACGCAATGCGGGGCCTGCGCCTCTTTCCCCTTTTCAAGCCAGACACCCTTCTTCGTCCACTCATGCGCGTCTGATACGCGCCACTCTTCCACGCAGATTTCCTCGCGGACTACCAAAACACGAGTTTCCGAAAAGGCGGATAGGATGGGCAAGACCGCCAATACGCCGACAAAATTCACAATCGTTTTCATGTCTCCAGTTTACCACGCCGTCAACGAAAATGGAATTACTTTTTGCCCATCGTGCAAAAACGCATCTGCGTTTTTCGCCGTCGTCTTTTAAAAATGAAAACAACAGAAACAACTGAAAGAACAACTTGTCTTTAGAGCGCGGGCTAACTCGCCCGCGCCCGAATAGTCCGTCCCATAAAGGCAACGGGGCAATGATACCAAATGATTGTCGCGGTAAAGGAAGAGACGATGCGCGGACCGGTTGGTCCGCGCACCTCTTTCAAATGTTGTCTTCAAGTTGTTCGGGTTGTTTCCAAAATCCTCTCGTGCGTATGAGATGGGTGAATTACACCGATGCACCCCTTCCGCAACCGTTGAAGAATTTGAAGTTGCGGGGGATGTTGGGAATTTGTTAGAATTTTTCCGTCTTGTCAATCTTGGAAAAGGAGATTTCGAATGAAGAAAGGGATTCTGTTTGGGGTTTGTGCGATTGCCGCGATTGTCAATGCGGGACCGCGTGAGGACGGGTTGTTCGTTTCGCACGTACATCGTGGCGGCGGAAAGTTGGAGCGTCCCGACAATACGCTGGAAACGTTCCTCTGGTGCTGGGGTAACGGTTCCGCGCTGGAGTGCGATTGCCGTCTGACTGCAGATGGCGTGGGAATCATGTTCCACGACAATGATCTCCGGCGGACGCCACGCGGTATTCCGGATGACTGGAAGAAGCGCAAGGTCAGTTCGATGAAGTGGGAGGAGTTGCGCGACATCGATGTCGGGTCTTATCTTTCCCCGAAGTATTCTTCCGAGCGTATCCCTCGGATTGAGGCTGTGCTGGCTGCGATGGTGGGACACCCGTCCTATCTGCTGTTCGTCGATGAGAAGGGAATCGGTCCCAAGCGTATCGCGGAGGAGGCGCGCAAGTTCGGCGTGCTCGACCAGATTTACTACACGGGGGCGAGCTACAAGAACATCGTGACGTGGAACGAAGCGGTGCCGGGCGGCAAGTCCTTGCTGTGGATCGGTGCGTTCCCGAAGAACGATAGTCCGGAAGAGGCGAAACGTACGCGCGACCATTTTGAGAAGATCATGGCGGAAGTCCGCGCCGCGAACTTCAAGTACATCACCGCCGTCTCAATCCACACCTACTACTATCCCGAAAAGGCAGATCCGTTCATCCTGACGACCCCGTATCTGAAGTCGCTGATCGACGAATTTCATGCGCATGGCGTGAAGGTCTGCTCGATTCCTTTCCGGGGTGGCGAGAAACCGGAGGTCTATTACAAGCTCTGGGAGCTCGGATGCGACGGCTTCTCCACGGATTATCCGTCCATCATGTTCCAGGTGATCAAAGACCTGAAAGCGAAAGCGAAACAGTAGAGGCTGCGCGGCTTCGCCGCGCAGCTGAGAAGCGGGGAAGCTGAGAGGCTGAGAAGCGGAAACAGTGGGGAAGCTGGTTAAGCGTCCCTTCGGGATTAAGCGGCGAAGTCTCACTTCGAGCCAAAGGCTCACTTAGGGCGAAGCCCACTAAATTCGACCTCTCGTCATTGCGCGGCGGTCACTCGTCGCTGGCTTTGCGGATGCGCAGAAGCACTCGCAACCATGCTTACCCAAGCCACTGATCGCCGCAGACGAGGTGGTTGCTTTCGACATCGAGCCAAGTGGGAAGCGCAGTCTGCAATGCGGTCGGCAACAGGTTTGCCTCGGCGAGGCGATCGAGCGGTTTCCAGCAGAAGTCAATCCAGGACTCCTGTGCCTCCGCGGGGCGTTCCGGCGAGAGCGACGGAATCGACAGTTCGAAAACGAGGTTGATCTCTGCGTGTGGCTCGCCTTTTTGCAGGAAGGAATTCTCGCAGCAACCGAGGAATCGTCCCGCCTTCGATTCGACGCCCAGCTCTTCGCGGATTTCTCTCTCTAGGGCGAACCGTGCGGTTTCGCGGAACTCGATGTGACCTCCAGGCAGGTAGGTCTTGTCCGATCCTTTGGCGAGGCAGAGCAGGATTTGCCCGGCCTTTACGCAGACACCGCGTGCGATCACTTCGATTTTGGTGAATTCGTCCGTGTCCATGTCGTTACCGACTCCTTTCGCGAGGCGGGCGAAGGTTGATTTCCAACACTTGCTCCGTACGGTAGGGCTGGCGCGTCCAATTGTTCGTCCAAGCGGTACCGGGATCGAAACGCGAGGGCAGGGGATAGATATCATCTTCTGTGCCGGGCGTTTTGTCCGGTCCGCACGAGAAGAGAACGGGATAGCCATTGGTTAGGGAATCGGGGTTATAAACGTAGTCGCAATTCCAGTGATCCTGCGGAAGTCGGGCAATGTACGGACCGTTCCAGCCATCTACCGTGAGAGGATTGCGCACCAGTGCGATCAGCCCCTGTTCCTTCGACGGATAGGCGCCGGTATGGAAATGATAGCGTCCAAGTGCCTCCGCCAACCTGTTGACACGTTCCAGTGTGGTGAGAATCGGATTGCGGCGTTCGGGGGCTTGGTGGGACATCTTGAAGATCGCGGCGC
This sequence comes from Kiritimatiellia bacterium, assembly GCA_017544725.1. GTDB lineage: Bacteria > Verrucomicrobiota > Kiritimatiellia > RFP12 > UBA1067 > RGIG8368. The sequence goes on along the minus strand of JAFYDR010000260.1, from coordinate 1,329 downwards.
CCAGGGTGAAGAAGACGAAAAGAATCAGCAGGTAGAGGCCGGTCTTGTGACGCACCCCTTGAGGAAGCCCGGAGGAAAGAGCCACTTTCTTCTGCTCGAACTCACGAAGAATCCGATCCTTCTTCCGCTGGTGCGCGAGTCGCTCGGACGGCACCTTCATCTTCGGAACAATCATCTGGTGTCCACACGAGGGACATCGTGACGGCGGTTCTTCAGGGAAGATCGTTTTGCAGTAGGGACAACGAAAAGTCATGGGAAAACGGGAAAAGAAAGAAGCGTGTTAAACGGGCGAAACGCACGCTTAACACGCTTGGAATACCAACTACTCCAGACGGTTACTTCTTCGCAACAGTGGCCTTCTTGGAAGCGGCCTTCTTCGCGGGTGCCTTCTTCGCAGGGGCAGCCTTCTTCACAGCGGCCTTGGCGGCGGGAGCGGCAGCCTTCTTCGCAGCGACCTTCTTCGCAGGTGCCTTGGCGGCGGGCTTCGCGACGGCCTTCGGGGCAGCCTTCTTCGCAGGCGCCTTGGCGGCGGGCTTAGCAGCAGCCTTCGGGGCAGCCTTAGCAGCAGCCTTCGGAGCGGCCTTCTTCGCAGGCGCCTTAGCGGCGGCCTTCACACAATCCTTCTTGCATCCACAAGCCATAACTTCATCCTTTGTTTAGGGTTAACATTGTTCTCCAACAGAACAACTGGTAAGCATATAACATTTTTTGGGAAAGATTGCAAGCATAAAAAGCAAAAAAATGCAAAATGGAGTAATATTTGGCATGGTTGCGGAAGCGCTGAGAGGCGGCTGACGCCGCCGGCTGAGAAGCTGAGAAGAAGGCAGTAGGCAATAGGGAGTAGGCAGTAGCGGCGGCGGGCTTCGCGCCAGCGTGTAAAAGCGGAGAAGCGGGGACAGTGGGGACGATGGAGACGATGGGGACAGGTGTTTAGCTGCCAGTCCGTTCCGTCGCGGGCAACGAGGACGTTGCCCCTCCCGTCTTCATTCGTCATTCGTCGTTGCCGCCACAAGGCGACACTTCATTCTTCTCTCCTCATTTTTCATTGCCGCCTTCGGCGGCTCTCTCGTCACTCGTCACTCGTCACTACTTCGCGCAGCGAAGTTGTTGTTTCTGTTGTTTTCATTTTCAAAAGGCGACGGTGAAAAACGCAGATGCACCCACCAAATTTCATTCAACCAAATTTCCCCTTGCGCACGGGGGCGGGGTTTGGTAAAATTTGAACCAATGAAACGAATGGAAAGTCAGAATTTGTATGTCGTTGCCTCGGCGGAAGGGTGTATGCCCTCCCGTAAGAAAAATTATTCATATTTTGGCATAACGGCAACT
>JAFYDR010000259.1 GCA_017544725.1 Kiritimatiellia bacterium | reverse complement strand
GACGGTTCTCCTTGGCGTAACGAAGCGCAAACATCATATCCGTGAAATAGTGGTGTCCACTCTCCTCCTCGATCGGCAGGAACGCAAGATCCTTATCCGGCAAGGGCAAACGAAACCGATCACACAACCGCGAGGCGATCCGATGGTAGTGCTCCTCGATCCGCTTCCCTAGGTTACGCGAACCGGAATGAATCATCAACCACACCTTCGCACCTCCCTCCGCCTCCCCGTTCCCGTCGAGAGCCGTCGTCTTCTGCAGCTCGATGAAATGGTTGCCGCCTCCCAGCGTCCCCAAGTTCATACGATCTAGCTTGGACGGCCAGAGGTTGGAACGCATACCGTTGTTAGCCGTGTACTCCTCAAACCCCTCCCAGTTTTGCGTCGTGCTGTGGGAAACGCCTTCCCCGACGGGAATCCGCGTCTTCAGCTTCTCCTGAAACGCACGGCGGAATGACATCTCCGCGAACTTCTCCGCCGGAATATCCGTCTCCGTAGCGATCATACCGCAACCGATATCCACGCCTACCGCCGCAGGGATGACAGCGTTCCGAGCCGCCACCACACCACCGATCGGCATACCGTATCCCTGATGGGCATCGGGCATGAGCGCGACATGATGCACCAACACCGGATGATGCGCCAGATTCACCGCCTGCTGTACCGCGCCTTCCTCGCAATTCTCGCACCAGCTGTTCACCGGAATCCGGTATCCGTCCTCAAACTTTGTCCACTTCATTTCTTCTTCTCCTACTCACTCAACTTCTCGCCGCAACGGTACTCCGTCGCGTTCCTCTGTTCCAATTTCCTGCTCTCGATTTTCCAATCCACGTCAAACTGACGAATTACATCGATGTTTGTCACCAAGTGGGCACTGGCAGCACCCGTCACGTATTCGCCTGCGTATCCCGTATCTCGGGTGCACGCATACAGGGGCGTCAGTAACTGATCCGACAGATGCTCCTCGACCGCACCTCCGGCACTCAGGAACTTCCGCACCTGCGACACGACGGTATGGGCAACCGCTTTCCGCGACTTTCCAAATGTGCCGACCTCCGAAAAGATGACGCTCCCCTTCTCGTAATCCAACTGGGCGTAACAGCAATTTCCGGGCCCCGACGACTCGACCGTCAGGACCTCTCCCTGCAACGCCAGTTCAGGGAAACTCGCCGCTACGATCTCAATCTCCGTCTCGGCAATCCCCCGTTTCAGGTTCGCGACAAGACCGACAACTTTGCCGTCCAGATACGCCCCCAGTTCGCTGAACTTGTACGCGCAAGGTTTACAGATCGGCTGGATGTCCAAGCAGATCTCCCCGCCCGCCGCCGGATAGAAACCGTACCGCACCAAACTTGCCTCCACAGATGCGCCCATTGCGCGAACCTGCGGAAGATACGTCCGTTCGAAAAATTCCCAAATCGGCGCGAACGGCACATTCGTTCCGCCAGTAATCGTCACACGCGACGGCGCATCGGCGCGCAACAGAACCGGGATCACCGTCTGCGCGACAAGCGTAACCGATCCTGCCGTGTCAATGTCGAACCGATACTCTCCGCCTCGGATTGAACCGGGGATGAACGAGAGTGACAACGATCCCACCTCCGCGCCTTCCGTCTTCGCGCCGCAGATCTCAGCCACCGCCTGTACGCATGTCAGGTGCTGCCGTTTCAAACCCGGTCGCTCGCGCTTCGCACGAATCTTCTCCATTTCGAACGGAACGCCGCGCAACGCGCTCAATGTCAGGGAGGTACGAAGCATTTGTCCGCCGCCCTCACCCTG
>JAFYDR010000258.1 GCA_017544725.1 Kiritimatiellia bacterium | reverse complement strand
TCATCATCCCGAGAACACGTCAAATGTTCGATTTGCAGATGGAGACCTTAGAGAATCCATTATTCTGATGCGGCAATTTGTGAAACAATATAGGGAGAGCAAATCAGTATGATTGTATGTCACTGATTTATGCGTATCGGGAGTGTGCATCTGATGAATGTGCTATAATGACATTGATGTAAGAGGTCGCTTATGACGGAGAAAAATGGGCAAAAAGCGGTGTCGCGTAAAAGGAAAGAGATTGTGGCTTCGGACTCGGAGTCGCAACGGTTTGTACTTGTTGGCACGTACAAAAAAGAGCCGGATCAGTTGAAGTGGATCGGCAAGCGGCACTTGTACAACTACCCGCTGTCGGCGGAAGAGGCACAGCAGCCAAACGCCGGGTGGAGCAAGGTCAAGGAACTTTGGCTGTACTCTGGCCCGAAGGACAAGCGGCATATCTACGCGGCAGAATTTGTCGGCATCAAGCCTCGTAAAGAATTTCTCGCCGAGTATCCTGATTATCCGAAAGGCAGCGGGAAAGGGCATGGCGACTTTTACGCTGTCTTTGCGGTCAAATCCAAATATCAGCCTACGGTGGATGATGCAGTCGCAGTCGTTCGTGTGCGCGACTTCGCAAAGCGTACACCGAAGATTGCCAAGGCAATAGAAGCGCACCAAAATGGAGAGGCGCTTGGTTGTCTTCTTGATTGTCTTCCTTCCGACCTAGCCCCGCTCCCTCATGGCCAACTCCGCGTCTGCGAAGCGGCGGTACAGTTAGATTTTTTTCATATTCTTGACGATGCAGGAAAAATCTTGGCGGAATTAAAGCATCGAAAGGCGGGAGATACAACACTTCGATTCATCGATTTATTTGCTGGTATTGGTGGAGTTCGCAAGGGGTTTGAATTGGCCTGTGTAGACAAGGGAATTAAAACCAAGTGTGTGTTTACCTCGGAAATAAAACCGCATGCCATTGAAATCTTAAAACAAAATCACCCTGACGAGTATATACATGGTGATATTACGAAAATCGACGAAAATGAGATTCCGGACTTTGATGTTCTGCTAGGCGGATTCCCGTGTCAGGCATTTTCGGCTGCAGGCAAGAGGCTGGGCTTTGAAGACACGAGAGGTACTTTGTTCTTTGATGTGGCGCGTATTTTAAAGGCAAAGAAACCACTCGGATTCGTTCTTGAGAATGTCGAAGGATTGGTTAATCACGACAGACGAAATGCAAATGATCCATACGGACATACGCTTGCCGTGATTTTAGCAACTCTTGAGGAACTTGGCTACAAAGTAAGTTGGCGCGTTTTGAATGCGAGCGATTTTGGAGTTCCGCAAGACAGAAGACGCATATACATCGTGTGTGCGAAGAAGCAGCCAAATCTTGATTCGTTTGCCAAAAAGAAGACCACTATTGCTTCAGTTCTCGAACAAGGACTCGAAACGGCGAAAAGTAAGTTCATTGACAAATTGCTGTCTCATTACAGAGTTGATGAACTTCTTGGAAAGGCTATCAAAGATAAGCGAGGGGGAACTAATAATATTCATAGCTGGGATATTGAGCTTAAGGGTAAGGTCTCCCAAAAGCAACGAAAATTGTTGAATGCATTGCTTAAAGAAAGGCGTAAGCATCAGTGGGCCGACATCTACAAAATCGATTGGATGGATGGAATGCCTCTTACGCTTGAAATGATTAGAACATTTTTTGACGATCCAAAGCTTGAAGAATTGCTTGAAGATCTTGTTAGTAAACGATACGTTGTCAAGGAACATCCCAAACGCAAAGTTAAAAAGGGGAGGATTTACGTTCGGGAACAAGATTTAAACCTTCCTCTTGGTTATAATATTGTTGCCGGCAAGATGTCGTTTGAGATTAGTAAAATTATGTCGCCACACGAAATAGCACCAACGCTTGTCGCGATGGACATGCAACATCTTTATGTTGCAGATGGTGACGGTTTAAGGACGCTCTCACTCAAAGAGGGATTGGGAATGTTTGGATATCCAAGTGATTTTAAATTCAACATTTCTAAAGATCTCGGTTACGATCTATTGGGGAACACGGTGGTTGTCCCAGTAATCAAGGCTGTTTCAAGTCGGTTGCTCGAGGTTCTTCACAATGGTAATTAAATGAAAGGAGTTAAAATGGCTACAATCAACATGACCGCGCAGGAGGTCGTCAACACGCTCATCACTGGAGACAGGATACTCGAGATTTCAGGGCAGATTAAGTTCTTCCTTGGAGATGTGAAAATCATCGTTAAGCAAAAGGATGTTGTCGGCAATATCATGCAAGAGTGGTTGGAAGGTTGGCTTAAGAAGCGCAATGTGGCCTATTCCGTAAATCCCAACTCGCAAATGCCGCCGGACTTCTTCTTGACTCCAGAGGATCACAAGCGTAACTTGCTTGAAATCAAGGCGTTCAATTCTGACGCAGCACCCGGGTTTGACATCGCTGATTTTACGATGTATTCTGAAGAAATCATTCGTGAACCATATATGCTTGATGTTGACTATTTGATTTTTGGGTATCAGATGAGTGACGAAGGCGTGGTCACCATTAAGAACGTTTGGCTAAAGAAGGTTTGGGAGATTACGCGCCGGATGGCAGATTGGCCGCTCAATCTGCAAGTCAAGAAAGATGTGGTGCATAAAATTAGACCGGGGGTTTGGTATTCGGCGAAACCTCGTGATTTCAAGATGTTCACTTGTCTGGAGCATTTCCTGTCAGCAATGGAAGAAACCGTCTATCAGAACGAGGATACGCGCAAGAAGGGATCGCAATGGAAGAATCGTTTTCTTGCAAGCTACAAGGCATTTACGGGAAAGACATTGGTAATACCCAAATGGGACGAAATTAAGGATTCCTACCTTGTGACTCGCTGATGTGTTGTGATTGATTTGAGGGGAAAAGGCTTTGGGGAACGAACGAGAGATTGAGACACGTCTTGCAGAGCGGTTCGCGTTTTTGTATGTTCATGTGCAGTTCATTTGCCGTTCGGCAGGAGATCGCCGATTGCTGCAAATCGATTTCTCCGGCGTAGGTCATCGCATGACGATTGCCGGATTGCGGCGGCTTTGCGATGATGTTTCATCTGAGGCCGGCGGGGCACTTTACGGAACGGTGAATCTTGACTATTCAGGTGATGTCATGTCGGTGGAGATGATGGTGGAATTGGAGTGATGATTTCCAACGCCTTCACATGCACCGGGCCGTATGCGATTTTGATTCTGTATGGAATCAAGCTGACGGAGAACCGCAGCGCGTGGCCGGAGCCGCGCGAGGGGCGGGCGGCAATTTCGTGTTCCAAGTCGTTTGGCAAGGAAGAGTACGGTCGGTTCATCGCGTGGGCGTCGGTGAATCTGCCGCCGGAGGATTTCGAGAAGCTGCCTGCGTGGCGCGAGGCGAAGGACTGGCTTGGCAGGGTCGTTGGCATATGCGACTATAAGGCGCGGGTACGCGGGACGCGGGCGGCGCGTTCGGCGAGTGCTCCCTACCAGGTGGCGTAGCGGCTCGCCGAGGATGGTTCGCCCCGCCAGGCGGGGCGGAAGTGTTGCCAATGTGGGGGCGACCGCCCTATCAGGTGAGGACGCTTGAAATCCTCAAACTGCCGAACGGAATATCCATAAACTCCCGAACGAAATTCCCTCAAACTGCCGAACGGCGTTGCTCCCCGGATGGATATTTGCTATAATGTCGCCATGAAGAATTATAAAAAGAGAGTTGTGGACAACCTGTTGGCCCGTAAGTTGCGCGGCATGGGTGCCGTACTGGTACAAGGCGCTAAGTGGTGCGGAAAGACTACGACATGCGAGGAATTTGCAAAGAGTGCGCTGTATATGGCCGATCCTGATACAAAGGAAGCAAACGTCAAGATGGCCGATATTGACATAAAGTCTCTCTTGAAGGGCGCGACACCTCGTCTGATTGACGAGTGGCAGATTGCGCCTAAGTTCTGGGATGCCGTCAGATACCATGTCGATCATGCGGAGGGTTTCGGACATTTTATTCTGACTGGAAGCGCCGTTCCTCCGGACACAAAGGAAATATCCCACAGCGGGACGGGACGCATTGCGCGATTGACGATGCGTCCAATGAGCCTCTGGGAGAGTGGTGAATCAAATGGAGCATTGTCCATGGGAGAGCTTCTTGGCGGCATGGAGTTCACCTCTGCTGAAGCTCTTGACCACAGACTTGAGGATATGGCCTTTATGATCTGCCGCGGTGGATGGCCGCAGGCGGTTCTGCAGGCAAGGGATGATGCTCTAGACCGGGCGTTCGACTATTATGAGGCGGTTGTGGAATCCGACGCATCGCGAGTGGATGGAGTTTCACGGGAACCATCCCGCGTGCAAAGACTGATGCGCAGTTATGCAAGGCTTCAGGGAACCCAGTCGAATCTTTCCGTGATCAGAAGAGACATGATGGCAAATGACAGGGCCACACTGAACGAGGATACGGTGGCATCTTATCTTGAGGCATTGCGTAAGATATTTGTCGTGGAGGATATGGATGCGTGGTGTCCCAACCTCCGGTCCAAGGCGCAGATCCGCACGGCAAGCACTCGTTATTTCACCGATCCTTCCATTGCCGTTGCCGCGCTTGGTATCGGTCCAGGAGGGCTCATGGGCGACCTCAATACTTTCGGTTATCTGTTTGAGGGACTGGCGGTACGCGATCTCCGCATATACGCAGCGGCAAACATGGGCAACGTCAGTCATTACCGCGATGCAGACGGACTTGAGTGCGATGCAGTTGTCCATCTGCGTGATGGGACGTCAGGCCTGGTTGAGATAAAACTCGGCGGAGACCGGCTCGTGGAGGAAGGTGCGGCCACCTTGAATAGACTTGTCGCCAAGCTGGATCCTGTGAAAACGGCAACTCCAAGGTTCAAGATGGTGCTTACGGGCATTGGCAAGTTCGCATATCGGCGTCGTGAAGATGACGTGATCGTCTGTCCAATCTCCTGCCTCAGGCCATGATAGCGTTCGATGGGTTGAAATTGAGATGACACCGATGATTTCCAACGCCTTCACCTGTACTGGACTGTATGCGATCTTGATTCTGTATGGGATCAAGCGGACGGAGAACCGCAGCGCGTGGCCGTCGCCGCGCGATCCGCTTTCGCTGGAGCTACGGCGGACGAGTGGGCGGGCGGCGATTTCATGCTCGAAGTCGTTCTGCAAGGAAGAGTACGGGCAGTTCATCGCGTGGGCGTCGATGAATCTACCGCTGGAGGATTTCGAGAAACTGCCCGCGTGGCGCGAGGTGAAGGACTTGTCTGAGAAGATTGTCGGCGTGTGCGACTATGCGGCAACCCGCCAACCCACCAATCAGCCAACTAACCAACCATATCTTGGGACGAAGGTTATCCGTATTGGTGGGACTTGTCGAATGTCGTGCGCCTGTCCGATCCAATCCCATGTCGTGGCAATGTCGGTATGGGGCAGTTGCCGACAGAACATGCCGCCAAGGTTTCGCAATCGGTTTGAACGAACAGGAAGAAGGTGTTGAATGAAGTTAGGAGAATTGAGACGAGTCCCGTTACGGGATGTTTGGAAGAACGAGGCACGGGATTTTTCAAGGTGGCTCGCGACAAAGGACGGCATCTCGTTACTGTCCGAAGCGGTTGGTTTTGAGATAGAACCGATGGAGACAGAATCTGCTGTCGGCAAATATAGCTTGGATGTGCTGGGGAAGGTGGCCGGTACGGAGCAGACTGTTGTCATCGAAAATCAGATTGAGGACTCTAACCACGATCATCTTGGTAAGTTGATAACCTATGCAGCGGGGAAGGATGCGTCATGCGCGATTTGGATCGTCAAGCGTGCGAATGACGAACACCGCAAGGCCATCGAATTCCTCAACAACACGTCGAAGAACTCCATCGGGTATTTCCTGCTGGAGATTGAGGCTTGGCGGATCGGCGATTCCGATCCCGCGCCGAAGTTCAATGTTGTTGAGGCTCCCAATGACTGGGGACGGATCATTAACGATCCAACCTTGACACCGACGAGCAAACTGTGCCAAAGGTTTTGGGAGGGTTTCAACGCATACGCTTCAGAACGACAGGATTTTCTGAATGTGTTCAAATTGCGCAAGCCACAACCGCAGAATTGGTGTGACTTTGCCATCGGTCGGTCTGGCATCTGGATGAGCGCAAGTGTCAGCGATTATTACAAGCGTATTCGTGTGACGGCTTATGTTTCTCGAAAACATGAGGAGAATTTGGTGCTGCTCGAAAACATCGCAAGTCTCTCGAAGACGATGGGTGCCGATATTGAAATGGGACAGAGCGAAGACAAGACGCTCAACATCTCGCGTGACTTCGATATAAGGGATGAGAGTAAATGGCCAGAGGCGTTTTCGTGGTATTGCGACATGCTGCCAAAATACCGCACCGCTGTGCTGGCATTTTTTGCATAACAGACAGCGATGTGAGATTGCCTTTGCGCGTAGTGACATCACTACGTGGTAGGTTCAGCGAGTGTTGAATCTCAAGGTAACCTTGTTCATGGCTTCGCCCATGAGGCGCAGCGAAGTTATTGGTCAGGAGTCGGCTTGAAGTAGAGCGGGCGGGGGTGCTGGCACCGTAGTTTCGCGACATTTTCGGAGCCGACTTGTTGCGCGGTTTCGTAGAACCAGAGTTTGTGGTCGATCATTTCGATGTAGCGGTCGATCTCTTCCCTTTTCAGCAGTAGCGTCTCTCGCTGTTTCCGCATGATTTCGCTTCGTTGCGGCAGTGTCTCGTCTCCCTGTGCCGAGAGGCGCATGAATCGGGCGATGTCGCGGATTCCCATTCCCGTGTCTTTCAGGCAGCGGATGAGGGCGAGCGCGTAGAGATGGTGCGATTGGAATGTACGGTGTCCTGAGTTATCGCGTGGAACGGATGTGAGAAGCCCCTCTTGTTCGTAGTAGCGAATCGTGCTTTCGGTCAAGCCGCTGATTCGCGAGATTTCGGCAATCGAGTAGCATCGGTTTCCAGAAATGACCGGGGTTTCCATTTTGTTCCTTTTGCGTGTCACTGGAGGTCTGGCGGCAAATCGTCATCGGGCAGGAATTCGGACGGTGCCTCCTCGACGGGTTGATTATCAAACGCAGAGGTTTCGTGCGCTTCTGCATCGTGTGGCGGCGGAACCGTGGACGGATAGACTGCGGGAGTCGTGTGCGTCGAGTTCAACGGTTGCGTATCGTTCGCTTCTGATTCGTCCTTGCCTGTCGCCACGCGGAGAATCTTTTCGATGACTTCCCACGGCTTCGTCTGTAGATCCTTGATGATGCAGGAGAGTCGCAGACGTTTCTCTAGGATGTCGTTTGGCGTGTCCGCGTCCAAAGGCAGTTCCCGCTGCTGTTGCTGGTATCGGTGAATCCACATCTTGCGGATCAGTTCCTTCGCGGCGTCTTCCTTGGAGAATTCCCGTGCGCTGAGCATTCTCTGTTCGTTGGCGATCAACTTGCTGACGTACTCTTTCCACTCTTTGCCATACCGTTCGCAAAACGCGGAGAGGAGGTCTTCCCCCGTCTTGTTGGCGGTGAACAACGCCTGCGCGAAGTCGCGTGTCAGCGGGTGCGTGAACAGGTCGAGTGGCAGATAGCGTTCCACGAACGAAAGAACGTCGGGGTCATGTTCGCATTCCGCCAAAAATTCACAGACATCCATTTCCAGTTTCGATGGCGGTGGTGGAGGTGCGGGAATACCGTCGTCGTCTTCCCCTGGTTCGCCAAGGTCTTCGGTTATGGGCGGTTCGTCTAGGTCGCTCTCGCCAGAGGGAGCCGAAGGTGAAGGCTCATCCTCTGTCGATTCGGTCTCTGGTTTTTTCGAGGCGCCGAATCGCGCACGGGATTCCTCCTCTTTCTGTATCGTCTCTCGTACCGTTTCTAGATCCGCTTCTAGAACGGAAATGGGAACGTGTAATAGGTCGGCGGCTTCTTGGAGCTGAGTGGATACGAGAATCGCAACCGGGCAGGAGCAGAGGATATCGAGGATGGTCTTCTCAATGCTTCGTACTACGTCGATGCCGTTTGGATCCCGTCCGCTGGCAACTTCCGTGTAGCGTTTCGTCTCGATCAGGAAGCGGACGAGTGAGACGGATTTGTTGAGTACCTCCTGAAACGCTTGCGCGCCGAGGTCGCGCAGGAACGAATCGGGGTCATGGCCGTCCGGAAGCGATGCGACACGAACGGGTAACCCCTCCTGCAAGAGAATCTGTCCGCATTTGTGGGCGGCCTTTTGTCCGGCGGCGTCGCCATCGAAAAGAAGCACCACGCTGTCCGCATATTTTTTCAGCAGCTTCGCGTGTTCTTGGGTGAACGCCGTTCCTTCCGAGGCGATGGCGGTCTGAAAGCCGCTGGCGTGGCAGCGGATGACGTCTATCTGTCCCTCGCAGACAATCGCCTGTCGTCCGTTTGCGTTGACAATGTGACGCGCGGCCTTGTCCAGACCGAAGAGAATCTGCCCCTTGATGAAGATTTCCGTTGCGGGACTGTTCACGTACTTGGCGGGAGACGAGGCCTTGTCTAGAATACGTCCGCTGAATGCGACGACGCGTCCCTGACTGTCGCGGATCGGGAACATGAGGCGTCCCTTAAAGCGGTCGTAAAACCGTTTCTTTCCTTCGGCCGGGGGAAGCATGATGCCTGCTGCCGCGAGTTCCTCTAACGAGAATTTGTGGATCTTCGCCCATTTCTGGAGTGCGCCTGTCTGTGTCGGCGCGTAACCGATGCCGAATTGCTCACAGATGTCATCTGGGAGTTTACGCGATGCGAGATAGGCACGCGCCGGTTCCGCTTCGCGCGTCTGCAACAGGCAGCGGCGGTAGAACGCGGCAAGTTCCGCATGTAGTTCGTAGAGGCGGCGACGCTTGACGGCGTTCGGGTCGTTGCGTTCGGTGATTTCCACGCCCGCCCGTTCCGCCAGTTTGCGTAGGGCATCCAAAAAGGGAATACCCTCCATCTTTTGGACGAACGTGAAGATGTCTCCGCTCTCCCCGCATCCGAAGCAGTGGTAGAACTGTTTCTGCGTATTGATGTTGAACGAGGGTGTTTTCTCTTTGTGGAACGGGCAGCACGCCTTGATCGAAGTGCCTCTCTTCTTGATCGGCACCCCGTACTCGCTAATCAGATCCGCCAGATCGATACGGGCTTTGATTTCCTCTTTCGCCTGTTCGGAGGTCATCGGGATGTCTCCTTCCGCTCGATTCGGATGATTCGCGTCTCCGGTTCATCGGTCAGCGAAAACGTGATGTGCCAGGCGTTTTCCGGAATCAGTTTCCCCGCACGTTCCGGCCATTCCACACAGACGACTGCGCCCGACTCCAGATATTCGGGATAGCCGATGGGCAGGAGATCGTCGGGACCAGAAAGACGGTAGAGATCCATGTGGACGAGCAGGAAGCGCGAGGTCCGGTATTCCACGGAGAGTGTGAAGGTCGGGCTGGTCATCGGGCGGCGAATGCCGAGCGCGAAGCCGAGTCCCTGCACGAAGGTGGTCTTACCCGCCCCCAAGTCGCCCTGGAGCGCCACCACGTCACCCGGTTGCAGCTGTTCGGCAAAACGGGCCGCCACTTGCCAGGTCTCCTCTACGCTGTGTACCAGATGCTCTTGGTTCATGAGTCGCGCCCCCTTGCTTCGGCGAGCCATCTAATCGCTTCCGCGACAAATCGATCCATGTACTTGTCTTCAAAGGCGGAGACGTGTGGCATTCGCATGAGACCGGGGAGATTCCGCGCCAACGGGGAGGTTACGGGGAGCGGTTCCTCCGCGAAAACATCCAAGCAGGCTCCCTTGATTTTACGTGACTCCAATGCATCGGCAAGATTACGCTCGTCGATACAGTTCCCGCGTCCGATGTTGTACACAACCGCATGAGGCGGCAGCTTCGCCAGTTCCGCCGCGCCGATCAAGTTGTCCGTTCCCGTGTCGTTCGGCAGAATCAAAATCAGGTGATCCGCTTCCGGCAGAACCTCGTGCAGTTTCCCGATCGGAAGTACCCGATCCACGTTGTCACAGCAGGGCGGCAGCTTCGCCCGTTCCGGATGGCGGCAGAATCCCGTGATTCGGATTCCGAATGGCTTGAGGGCGCGGATGACCCACTGTGCGATTTGCCCAACGCCAATCATCACGGCGTGCGTGTTGCGGATGGACGCGGGTTCGGTCATCGTTAGGCGCGGCCACAGTTCGCCCGCGCACTGGCGTTTCACCGCGTCGAAAATTCCGCGTTGGAATCCCAGCATCATCCCCAGCAGGGTTTCGGACATGAACTCGCCGTGGAATTGGCCGTGGTGGACAAGAATCCTTGGCGGCATCTGTTCCGGAAAAAAGTCGTGTCCCGCCGCAGGCGTGGCGAGATAGCGGAGTTGTGGCGCGAGGTCGTTCCATTCCGTTTCCCAACGCCAGGTGAAGGCTGCCTCCGCCGTACGCAACGCGGAGAGGAATCCGTCAAGCCCGTCGCTTTCGTGGCACCAGACAATCTCATCACGCGGAAAAGCCGTCTGGAGCTGGCGCAGATGGCGTTCCCGAAACCGAAAGCACGGTACCGTGTGGTCTTGCAATATGACGAGTCTGGACATTCTCGAACTCTCCCGCTTTGCCTATTTTTTCTCTGGATCTTTCAGGGTGCTGCCCATGTTGTAGGTCTGGGGAGGTTGCTTGACCCCCGTTCCCACTCCCTTGGCCATCAGTTCCTTCAGTTCCTGAAAGTGTGTGGTGTAAACGGCGCGTGGGTTGCATCCGTGCCGTTTGCAGACGGCGGCGGCCATGCCGACGACCTCGCCCATCATACCCGTCGTGCGCATCACGCGCACCGTTCCCAACGCGACGTGTGTCACGCTGATATTCCGTCCCGCCATGAAGAGGTTCTCCACGTTTTTGGAGTAGAGGCAACGGTAGGGGATCGCAAAGGGATGGATGGTCGTGTGTTTTGCGATCGACTTGAACTCCTCGCCCGGGAAGAACTTCGTGTTCTGCGGGTCAGGATAGTGCAGGTCGATCGACCAGGTGGTGCAGAGTGTCGCGTCCGGGAAAACCCTGCGTTCGCGAATCTCGTTCTCGTTCAACACCCAGTCTCCGATCAGCCGCCGCGATTCGCGCTTTCCCGAGATGTACGCCACCCAGTCCAACTCGCGCCGCTCGTATTCCTTCTTGAAGACAGAATGGTTTTTCAGGAACGCCCAGTTGGAGTAGATGACGAGCATACCGTAGTCACGGATACGTTCGAAGTCGTTGATCTGGTCGAACTGCATTCCCGTCTCCCATGTCCATTCGCCCATCTTGACGCGCTGGCAGGACTGGTCGGTGAACTTCAGCGCCCACGGGATGTCGGGGAAGGGGACAGGGGCTTTCGCTTCTCTCGAATACCACTGTACGGACGCGCCCATCGTGATGTTGTCCGGTTGCTCGACCGCGCGCGACTCGCCAGTCTCCGCTTTGCTTTCCCGTCCGTACCGGTATTCTGCTCCGGCCAGCATACCGATCGTTCCGTCGCCCGTGCTGTCCACCACCCACGGTGCGGTGAACTTCGTTTCCACGCCCGTTGCAATGTTGCGTCCAATGACGGCGGTGATACGGTTCCCGTCCTTCTCGATTCCTGTGGCGAAGGTGTTGCGGAAGAGGCGGATGTTCTTTTCCGCTTCCACAACCTTGTCCTTGCGTTGATCCTCGTAGCGTTCGGGCGGTTGCGCGTTCCCGCCCGCCTTGGGTCCGATCTCGTTCACCACATCGCCAAGGCGCGGGTACAACCCGATGTTCGTGCGACCGCCCAGATGGACACGCACTTCGGAACTGTTGTTCCCGCCCAGTACGGGACGGTCGTGCAGAAGCGTCACCTGCAATCCCAGACGGGCTGCGGAAACAGCCGCGCAGATTCCTGCCACGCCGCCGCCGACCACGATCAGGTCGGATGAAATCGGCTGTTTGTTCTCTGTCAGAGCACCGAGCTGACGGCGGTAGGTTTCCAAAGCCGCCACCTCAGAGGGAGGCGCGAATGTCGGATCAGAGGTGAGTAGCAGGGCGTCGCAGCGTCCGTCGAAACCCGTGAGGTCGTGCAATCGAACCGTGACTTTTCCGGCGGGGAGGGCGAGCGTTCCCGCCTCGTGCCAAGCCCATTCCTTCCCTTTCGTTCCCAAGATATTCGGTAGGCGCGTGCCGTTGACGAAGACCTGGAACTTGCCGGGTGCATCTGCGTCTGGAGACCAGTGCGTCACCCAGTTCCTGGTACGCGCCAACACGCGGTAGGTTCCCGCTTCCGGAACCTCCACTTCCGTGACGGCATCCGCCACGGGATTGCCCATGCCGTGCGCAAGCAGGAACGGAGAACCCATTACGTTCATGAACTGTTGGTCGATCACCCAGCCGCCCCGATCGCGAAACGACTCAGCCTCTACGAAAACGTTGCCCGCCCATGCGGACAGGGCGGAAACGACAACCGCCACAATACCAAGATAACACTTCATCGAAAATCCCCTTCATGTGATGCCGTCTATTCTAGCAAAAAACGAACAGCTTTCCAGCACGAAAGCTGGGCGGCGATGCCGCCAGCTGAGAAGCGGGGAAGCAAGCCGCCAGAGGAAAATGAAGAGAGAAAAATGAAGAATGAGGGCGACTGACGCCGCCAGCTGAGAAGCTGAAAAGCTGAGAGGCTGAGAAGCGTGGACGATGGGGACAATGGGATCGGGTGTTTGGTCGCCAGTTTTGCCAGTCCGTTCGACAAGCCCCGAAGGGGCGAAGGTACACAGACGGGGGCAAGCGTAGCGCAGCCCCCGGAATCAAGTAAAGGCACGTTAGCCCTGAAAGGGCGACAGAAAGCGACGCGGCATGGCGAG